>DYQV01000677.1 GCA_020719105.1 Rikenella microfusus | reverse complement strand
CCCGAAACGGGCATGAGCATTGACATTAACGGCACGCCTACCGGAAAAGTTACTCCTTACACCACCGAACGGATGAAAAGCGGTAAATACAAAATAAACGTTACAAAACCCTTGTTTTACAATACCACCAAGGAGGTGGAAGTAATGGACGGACAAACTAATAGCATTACCTTGGAATCGAAACCGGCATTTGGGGGCATTAGCGTTGAAAGCAAGCCCGAAGCCGGGGCTGCCGTGTTGTTAGACGATAAAGAAACCGGATTGGTTACCCCTTGCCAATTGGATAAGATTGCTTCCGGCAGCCACACCATTACCCTTAAAAGGGAATGGTTTGAACCGCAGAGCAAAAAAATTACGGTTACCGATGGCAAAACCGAAAAAGCAAGCTTTGAAATGCTACCCACTTTTGGCAGTGTTTCAGTGATTACAGGTACAGACTGTGAATTAACCATTGACGGAAAAATAATTGGTAAAGGAAACTGGAAAGGCCGCCTGATAGCCGGTTACCATACCCTTGAAACCAAAAAAGACAAACACCACCCCGCCAGCCAAAAAGTGCAGGTACAACTGGGGCAAACCAGTGAAATAACCTTAGAACCTAAACCCATACAGGGAACCTTAAAAATTGTAACCCAACCCATGGGGGCTGCCATTACGTTAAACGGAACCAGTTATGGAACCACGCCCAATACCATTAGCAAACTGCTTATTGGCGATTATAAGCTGGTGGTGAAAAAGGATGGTTTTTCATCCATCGATAAAACAGTGAAAATAACCGAGAACCAAACCACCGAAGTGAACGAAACGCTGCTTAATGCAACCCAGATAACTGTAAACACAACGCCTACAGGGGCTTCGGTTACCTTAAACAATAAAAGCGTTGGGGTAACTCCATTGAAAGTAGATGCTCCTTTTGGAAAAAACAGCCTTGTACTAAACAAATCAGGCTATGTAAGCCTTACGGAGAACATTCAGGTAACGGAAGCCAACCGTACCTTTTCATTTAAACTTACCACCGACCAGGCGTTGATTTACCAAAAAAAGATAAAGCAGAACAAAGCCTACAAAATTACTTATACCTTTTTAGGCATTGGGGCGGCAGGTGCATCGCTTTACTATTATTTTGATGCCCAAAGTAAATACAAAGACTACAAGGGTGCCACCACCGATGCCACCAACCTGCACCAACAAGTGGTAAAAAGCCGGAACAATGCCATTATTTTTGGTTCGGCGGCGGCAATTTCAGGGGTGGCGGCGCTTATATGCAAAAGCAAAGTAAAAAAGTACCAGGCCAAACTTTCGTATGGTGCTTATGTGTTGCCAAAGGACGGAAAGGGTATATGGCTGGCTTATCGTTTTTAACCCGCTTTATTCATACCTGAGCACAGCGAAAGGTGTGAATGTGCGATG
>DYQV01000135.1 GCA_020719105.1 Rikenella microfusus | reverse complement strand
GCAAAAGTAATGGTATTATTCTTATCGTCAAATAAGTTATCTACGAACTTCAACCACTATAAAAGTTCTATTTTTTTATACCGAAATACACTATAATCCAATAGGAAAATTATTACCCAAATTGAGCGATTTGAATAGGCAAATCACTCAATCGAACAAAAAATAGAAGTTGCCAAAATTAAAATATATTACAAAATAAATTTTAATATTTACATTTGCACTCATGACATTCAAAAACACCTCTTCAGAAAGAACTCTTTGGCTAATAATACTCATAATTTCAATCATTTACATTTTTCGATTTTTTTTCTATGCTTCAAATGATGATGAAGGAATGATTGCAGAATGGGCTTATTGGATTATTAATGAAGGTCATGCACGCTCAACATTAGCCGAACCTTTGGGAGTTGGGTTTGATGATAGGATAACCGTGTATCACAAACTCATGACTTGGCTAGCTATTCCTCTCATTTGGATGTTTGGTATGAAAGTATATCCACTTAAAGTTCTTATTTTTTGCTTTTTCCTTTTTCTTTTATTTATTGCTTTTAAGTATTTTAAAAAAGCTGATACTAAAAACACCAAATTACATTTTGCTCTTTTTCTTCTATTTTACTCCCTAAATGCAAGGGTTTTTGAGTTTTCATTTGTATATAGACCTGAAATTATACTTTCTTCACTTGGAATCACAAGTTTCTATTTTCTCAAAGTAAGTATGGATGAGAATAACAAACAAGCATCAGCTCTGGCAGGATTGTTTTCAGGCCTGGCATTTTTAACCCATTTAAATGGCGTTGTTTATCTTATGGCTGGTTTTTTCTTGTATCTATTTAATAAAAAGTATAACCAATTATTCTGGTACACGTTAATAGGTGGAATAACAATACTATTCTATTTCGTTGATATGCTTGATACTAATATTATTCAAGCCATATCGCACGATTTATTTAATTCCCCTGATGTAAATAACAATAAATTCACCATCTGGTCTCCCTTTATAAAAATATTAAACGAACACCAACGCTTATTCCAAAGCCCTATTGAGATTTCACTATCAATTCTCGTAATACTAAGTCTTTCATTTTCGAAAAAGTCATTTTTCATAAAGCATAAATTGTTATTGAGTTATTTGGCATTGATAGTATTTTTAATGGGTGCCCTCGCTACCGGAAAAAATCCAAAATATATGTTGATTTACGTCCCATTTATAGTTTTAGTAGTAGTCCATCGATTTAGAGAATGGAATACATTACATTCTTTAAAACAAAAAGCACTTATTTTTTTTACAATTTTTTATTTTATAATTCAAGGAATTTATATTGGGAAAGTTTTTAACCGTGCCTATGATTTAGATAATGTTAATACTAAAATAGCTAAAAATATACCTGATAATGCTCGTGTATTGGCTCACAATAATTTAATCTTTAAAGGAATCGACAATTTTTATATCCATTCATACTTTACTTTTAGTTGGACCAAATTCAATAAAAACGGTGAAAATTTTGAGCAATTTTTAAATTATGCCAAAAGTATAAATGATGATTATGTAATTGTTACACCCTATTTTACCCCAGCCAAATATTTAAAAGAAATAGAATTTAACAAAATTATGGTAGGTGATAGTTTGCATGGATTTGTGGTAACCCAAAAAGATAGTGACTATGCTGTTTTTAAAACAATAAAATAACAGTATTTCTTTATTTAAATGCTTAGCTTTTAGCAATTTTAATTGATTACTTTTACGGTCTAACAAAATTAAAATATAGATTTTTAATAAAATGGATTTACGCGAACTGGAATTGACTCACCAAGGGAATACTCACCCGTGGGAATTAGCTCGTATGCAAATAGTGAAAAAAATATTGACAAAAACAGCAAAGAATGAAAGTGTTTTTATTGATATTGGCTGTGGGGACGCCTTTTTGGTTTCCGAGTTATGCAAATCAAGACCTTTTAATACATTTTTAGGTTATGATATTAATTATACCCAAGCTCAATTAAAACAATTAAATGCCAAATTCTTTGAAATTCCAAATCTTGAACTTGGTTGTAGTTT
Source organism: Rikenella microfusus (assembly GCA_020719105.1). Taxonomy (GTDB): domain Bacteria; phylum Bacteroidota; class Bacteroidia; order Bacteroidales; family SZUA-534; genus GWE2-40-63. The sequence continues at coordinate 4,673 of DYQV01000135.1, read as the reverse complement.
GAATTCATTTGGTGATAAAGTAGGAAAGGTTACTCATGTGTTGCTTTTGGATGTGATTGAACATATTGAAGATGATCTTGGGTTCCTTAAGGATATTAAAAGTGTGATTCCCAAAAATACCGAGTTTTTGATAACCGTACCTGCTTTTCAAAGTCTTTATACCTCGCATGACACTTTTTTAGGCCATTATAGGCGTTATAACCGAAAACAATTAATTAGTGTTTTGACAGAGTCTGGTTATAAGGTTACTGCTTGCAATTACTTCTTTTTCACTATTCTTTTCGCCCGATTGATAAGGAAACTGACTGAAAGAAAAAAATCTGAGAAAATTGATGTGGATGGGATTTCCAATTGGGATGGAGGAATGGTTCTTACGCTTTTCGTAAAAACATTCCTATTATTCGATTTTCGAATTACTGAATTATTAAACAAACTAGGCATTCATTTCCCTGGTTTATCAATCTATTGCATATGCAAACCTGTTGTATTATAATTCCGTGTTATAACGAAGCCAAAAGAATCAATACTTTGGAATTCCTTAGTTTTCTTGAAAAATATCCTGAATATACATTGTTATTTGTAAATGATGGTAGTACTGATAACACATTAAACATTCTTGAAGATTTGAAAATTCAGAATGATGTGGGTATACAAGTATTAAACAATACAGAAAACCAGGGAAAAGCCAATTCCGTTAGAAATGGAATGTTTCACGCATTAATCCATTGTAAATCAACATACCTGGCATTTTTAGATGCTGATTTAGCCACACCTTTGAATGAAATCATTCAAATGGTTTCTGTGCTAAACGAAAATGAAAAATTTGATGTTTCTTTTGGTTCTCGTATAAGGAGGTTAGGTGCAAATATTCAACGAAGCGGAATTAGACATTATCTGGGGCGGATATTTGTGACTTATACTAACTTAATGCTTAAAATAAATGTTTATGATTCACAATGTGGAGCCAAGGTTTTTAGAAATTTCACCATCACCCCGATATTTGAAACTCCATTTATTAGCAACTGGTTTTTTGATATTGAAGTCATCCTAAGAACCGACAAGAACAGAATAATTGAAATCCCGGTAAGTATGTGGACCGAAATAAAAGATTCAAAACTAAAGATGCGAGACTTTGTGAAGGCACCCTTCGAAATACTCAAAATAAGGAAACAATATACTAAAAGTAAAATATTGTCATGAACTGGAAATTTAAAAATCCTTATCACTCTTTCCCTGTTCTATTGATATTAGCTATTTGGATCGTATCGTTTACATGGGTAAGCCCATTGCACGAATTTCCCTTAAACGATGATTGGTCGTATTCCTATACGGTAAAAAAACTGGTTGAAGAGGGCAACTATGAATTAACCAACTGGATTGCTGGACCCCAAGTTACGCAAACATTATGGGGCGCACTATTTTGTTTACCCTTTGGGTTTTCATTTATTGCATTAAAAACCAGCACCCTGGTTATTGGAATTATCGGTTTAATCGTTTTATATTTTCTTGTTTTTAAATTGGTAAAAAACCGTTTAGTAGCCACAATTGCATGTATAACTATGGGGCTTAACCCCATTTTTTTTTCGTTATCGGCAACCTTTATGACCGATATCCATTTTTTTACCTGGTTCATTCTTTCAGTTTACAGTTTTATAAATTACGAAGAAAAACACGAATCAAAATATTGGGTGGCAGCCACCCTTTTCTCCTTGCTGGCTATATTAACCCGACAATTTGGAATAGTTGCTCCGGCAGCCCTATTGGTTTATAAATTAATAAGTACCCGAAAGGTATTGAGTGCCGAAGTGATTAAATATTTAAGTTCCACTGCTTTTGTTTTTGCAGGCTATTTAATTTATACCTATTGGCTTCAATCGAACAATCAACTACCTGAATATTATAGAAATATTGGGGATGTTTTGAATACCGGCCTTAGTGAATTACTATTTCGGACCTTTATGCGCATCGGATACATAATTCATGGCTTAGGCTTTTGGCTACTGCCAATCAGTATTCCCATATTTATATCGGAGCGTTGGTCCATAAAAAAGAATATTATAACAATTTCCATACTCACTTTTATATTGCTGTTACCCATGATTCGGGTTTTGGCCAATTTACCTTCCGGCAATATTTTTAATTACCAGTATATTGGAGTTCTATCCACTTACGACACTTTTATCCTGAAACAAATACCACTTATTTTTCAAACCCAATATTCCGGAATTCTATTCAAAACCCTTTCTTTTATCGGTGGAATTCTTTTTGTGAACCTTATAATCCTATATGCCATTAGAGCAATTAAAACCATTGGTTTTTATCATGCCAACTGGAGTTCAAAAGAAACTGTATTATTAATAGCCCTGATATCGTTGTTACTATATCTGGGTGTTGTGATGATTAATTTCACCTATTTCGACCGCTATATGATTCCTTTGGCGTTTCTATCAATTATTATTCTATTTTCACAGAACCCCCAGCCCTTTTCATTTAAACCGGTTACCTTAGCATTATTGATTTTCATGGGTTTTATTGGTTTAACCCAAACCAAAAATTATATAGCATGGAATAAATGCCGCTGGGAACTGTTCCAATACGCTATGAATAATGGAATTGAACCAAAGCTGATTGATGGAGGCCATGAGTTTAACGGTTGGTATGGCGATAAGATTGATTGCAACGGTCAGTGGGATGTCAATCAAAAAAAATACGTGGTTTCATTTATGCCAATAACCGGATATCTGGTTATTAAAACCGCTCAATTCAAATTAGTTTTGAATAAGCTTCCACAAAATATGTATTTATTGGAAAAGCTACCCAACCAATAAATAGGAAGAAATACTCTGAATACTGAATAGATTTTTACAGATCAAAAAGTGCCACCTTTTTTGAGGAAGCACTCCAAATCAGTTTCTAATTTCTTTTATAAACTCCAATAATTCAGTTCATTGAATTTATTCCGGTAAATCCCTTTCAAATCAACGAATATGCTATTGGGGTTCATCAGTTTGGAAAAATAACTTTCCGGTAAGTTTTTATACTCTTCGTGTTGCACAGCTACCACAACTCCATCGTAGGTTCCGGTTGCCTTTTCTGTCATATCAAATCCGTACTCCTCTTTTATTTCATGGTGCGAGGCTTGCGGGTCAATCACATCCACCTTAATGCTATACTGTTTCAATTCATTTATCAGGTCAACCACTTTCGAATTCCGGATATCGCTCACATCTTCTTTAAACGTAACGCCCATCACCAAAACACGGGCATCTTTAATATTGATGTCTTTTGCAATCATCTTTTTTACCAATTGTTTGGCCACGTAGCCTCCCATGCTGTCATTTATGAACCGACCCGAATCAATCATTTTTGCATGATAACCCAATTCTTTAGCTTTGTACAACAGATAGTAGGGATCAACGCCAATACAATGACCACCCACTAAACCGGGAAAGAATTTGAGGAAATTCCATTTGGTACCGGCCGCTTCCAACACATCGAAGGTATTAATGCCCATCCGGTTGAAAATCAAAGAAAGCTCATTCATTAAGGCAATGTTTACATCGCGTTGCGTATTTTCAATAATTTTTGCCGCCTCAGCTACTTTAATGCTTGATGCCCTATGGATGCCAGCTTTAATAACCATTTCATATACTTGGGCAATGTTTTCCAATGCTTCTGAATCGCTCCCCGATACCACTTTAGTAATGGTAGTCAAGGTATGCACCTTGTCGCCCGGGTTGATGCGTTCGGGTGAAAAACCCACTTTGAAATCAACTCCCATTTTTAATCCCGATAACTCTTCCAATATCGGAACGCAATCCTCTTCGGTACAACCCGGGTAAACCGTGGATTCGTAAACTACATAATCTCCTTTTTTGAGGTGCTTGCCAACCGTGCGGGTAGCCGCTAACAAGGGAGTCAAATCAGGTTGGTTGTGTTTATCAATGGGGGTTGGAACGGCAACAATGTGGAATTTTGCCAATTTAAGGTCTTCGGCATTTGCTGTAAACTGGATATCACACCCTTTGAATTCATGAGTTTCTATTTCATTGCTTGGGTCAATCCCTTTTTTCATCAACTCAATGCGTTCAGGCTTAATGTCAAAGCCAATCACTGAAGCTTTACGCGCAAACTCCAAAGCTATGGGAAGTCCAACATAGCCCAATCCAATGACGGATATTTTTGCTTCTTTGTTTTTTATTTGTTGATACATAATAGATTTTTAGAGTTTAGAAATTAGAGATTAGAATTTTAATTTTACCGTATTGTATTTTGGAATCCAATAATTAACTTTTGTACCTCCCCTAAAATTTTTAAAATTTCATTAAATTGTTGTTCCGAAATAAAACCCAAATCACAACTAATTATCAACTCACTTTCCAATTCAAATGAACTTCCTAATGACATATCAAGAAAATGAGCAAAATCAGCATTAGTATTTCTACCGCTACCTTCTGCAATATTGGATGAAATTGAAACTGTTGCACGTTTTATTTGTGAAACCAATGCATATTTTTCATCATCAGGAAATTTCTTAACTAATTTATATATAATGGGCACTAATTCTCTGGCTTTTTGCCAGGCTAAAATATTCTTAAAAAAATGAGTTGGCATAGCTACTTTGAATACATTAAACAATAGTTTTTCTATTATTCTAACATCAATTATTCTAA
>DYQV01000676.1 GCA_020719105.1 Rikenella microfusus | reverse complement strand
AATTTTGAGGAGGAGCTTAATCGTCAGGATTATTCATGAATAATCCGGGTTAATAAACGAAATACTATTTATGCGATAAGTAAGATGCAACTCCTTCTTGGGTAGCTTTCATGGCTTTATCACCTTTGTGCCAATCGGCTGGGCAAACTTCACCATTTTCGCGGAAAAACTGCAATGCATCTACCATACGTATGACTTCATCAACACTACGGCCTAAAGGCATGTTGTTAACTACTTGATGTTGCACCACTCCCTCTTTGTCAATTAAAAACAACCCACGGTAAGCTTGGGCTGAGCCAACAAACGTTACATCGCCGTCGTCGGTATATCCATAAGTACCAGCTAATACTCCAAAATTTTCGGTAATTGAATTTGCAGGGTCAGCAACCAATGGATAGGTCACGCCCTGAATTCCACCTTCTTTTTTTGGGGTTTGTAACCATTTCCAATGCGAGAATTCCTGATCGGTGGAGCAAGCAACTACTGCCACATTTCGTTTTTCGAATTCAGCAAGTTTTTCCTGAAAAGCTATCAGCTCCGTGGGGCAAACAAAAGTAAAATCGGCAGGATAAAAGAAGAATACAACATCTTTTTTACCTAAAAACTGGTCTAACGAAAAATCATTAACTATAGTTGCACCATTTACCACTGCGGTGGCTTTAAAATGTGGTGCTTTTTTTCCAACTAAAATTGACATAATTATTTTTTTTAAGGTTATTACTTTAAAATCTTTCACACAAAGTAACGAAATGATAAAATATCAAGCACAATAAATTATATTCGTAAATTCTATGTTCATATAGATACATCTTATAACTTGGAAAATGATGTGAATAAATTGTAAACGAAGGAAGTCAATTATTGTTCAAAAAAAAAGCACAATGCGTAAAACAACCTTTTTGACCCAACTGAGTGAAATTGAAGTGATTATTAAAAAATGTCAAACTTGCCATGTAGCTATGGTCGATAGGAATGGGAAACCTTATGTATTGCCATTTAATTTTGGCTACTCCGAGGGTGTGGTTTATTTACATTCCGATCACAAGGGAAAAAAAATTGACATATTGAAAAACAATCCATCGGTGTGTATCAATTTTAGTACCGACCATGAAATATTTTTAGCTCACGAGCAGGTGGCATGTAGCTATGGTATGGCCTATAGAAGCGTTTTGATTTATGGAGATGTGGAATTTATTGAAGATTTTGAAGCAAAAACGGAGGCCATGAATGTGTTTATGAAACAGTACGCAAAACGCGATTTTACCTATTCAAAGCCGGCAATTGATAATGTATGTTTGTACAAGGTGAAAATTCAGGATTTTCAAGGAAAAATGTATCACCACGAAACATTGGAGTAATTTAACCCGGATTATTCATTAATAATCCTGACGATTAAGCTATTCCTCAAAATT
>DYQV01000134.1 GCA_020719105.1 Rikenella microfusus | reverse complement strand
AACTTTCTGGCAATTGTTGAATTAACCCGCATTATTCATACATAAGAGGATTTTACCCGGATTATTCATTAATAATCCGGGTTAATGGTGTTTTCGCTATAGCGTTTGGAACGAAGCCACTGATTAAATTTAGTTACATTTTCCATGCTTTCTTCCGAAGGCATTGAATCCATTATGGTGGGTATTTTAAAGCGCTTTCTGTTTTCCTCTGTATCGGGAACGTGCCATACCCTAAGCGTTTGACTCCAACGTGAACCGTTTATTGTTTTTATACGGGCAATTAGTTCATAGTTCTTTTCAAAAGATACCGCTATTCGTTTTTCATTTCTATGTGTGATTAGTTTTGCTTCCCAATTCATAATCCGAATTATTATTACATAAGTTGAGCGATTTGAGTACAGCGAGAAATCGCTTTACTTTGATACCCCGACCTAGAAATTGTTGCAATTTACAAAACAAAAGGGAATAGTATAAAAGTGAATTGCATACAATTTCTCAGCCGATTGAGTGATTTGCCTTTTCAAATCGCTTAATTTGGGTATTAATCTATCGTCTTCTATTTAGCAAAGGTTGTGGGTTTTCATTGCTTCACCACTTCCACCCATCTACCGCCAACCCTTCCGTTGATTTCGCTGTCGTACATGGCTTCGCAATAAACGGTGGGTAAATAGAACTTACCAATATATGCTGCATTTAACAGTACGCGGTAAATCCGGGCTTCGCCGGTTCCGATATTGAAATAGGAATAAACCCTGTCGTCGCGGATGTCCATGTAGCGGGGAATATCCTTAGTTAAGGTGGAGGTGTTTTCTTCCATGCGCAGGTTCCGTATTTCCCATCCCGAAGGGAAAATCTGGGTCAAGGCCATCTCTTGATATTCGAGCCGTATTCCGGGATGTTCTATGCGCACTTCGGCCATAAAGTCGGTACCTTGGGTAATAACCGCCTGATTGATGGGGTTGTTTTTCAGGTCCAGATACCGCACTTTTACTGCTAAATTATTGGACCCGCTGGTAGAATCGCCAGTTAAGGGAATTCCGCTGAGCTGGATTTTGGCAAACAGCATTTTTTGGCTCCTGTTTTTAATTAGTACCGTTCCAACCAACGCATTTTCAAAGGAAAGCTCTGTCTGCGAAACAGCCGATTGGGTTGCAACCGAAGCTTTCTTACCGCCATTGAGGGTTAAGTCGTATGTAATTTCACTGCCGGTTCCTGCATTGGAGGCAAACTTGGCCAGCGCCAGCAGCGAATAAGCAGTAGATTGTGTGCTGTGCCAGTAATTGGATGATAGTTCTTTGGCCAGTTCTTCCACCAACTCTTTAGCTAACTCGGTGTTTTTCATCAATACCAGGGTTTCCAAAATCATGGCTTCGTCGCGTACATTACTGCCATAAGAGTTCGACAGTTCCTTATACGGAACCACTTTGGTTTTCAGGTTGGCTACCATTTCCTGCGCCACCGCTTCCCTTCCGGCCAGGAAGTAAGCTGCCGCCAAGCGCCAAGTGGCTGCTGTTGATAGTTTTTTGTATTCTTTCAACCGGTTCATGGCTCCCAATGCCGGTTTTTCGGCCAAGGCCAAGGTATATAAACGGTATGCCTGAATCAAATCGTCGCTGCTGTAATAAGCCCATTCGTTATGGGTGTTTACCGACCAATCGTTGGCCCGGTCGGTTTGGTATTCCAGCCAGGGTTTTAAAAACCCGGGAGGTAAGCTGTATCCGGCTTTTTGGGCTTCCAAAAGAAAATGGCCTGCATAATTGGTCCCCCAATCGCTGGCGTGGCCCGATTCACCCGGCCAATAGCTCATTCCTCCGTTGGTCAACTGGAATTTGCGAAGGCTTTCAATTCCGGCTTTAATATTTTTCTCAATTTTTTCCTGTTGCGCAGGCATTAAATCCACCAGTGCTTTTAAATATAGCTGGGGAAATACCGATGAGGTGGTTTGCTCGATGCATCCATGCGGGTATTGAATCAGATATTCCAACCGGCTGCCCAGATTTATGGCCGGCATGCTGCTCAATTCAATAATTCCTTTGTTGGTTCCGGCAATACCCACCGCCTGATAGGGCGCATACCATTCCTTTCCCGGTTCTATAATGGCATCCAACACTTTTGTAATTCTTGGGTTTGGAAGCCTAACATCCAGTTCAATGGTAAAAGTGGCTTTTTCCTTTCCGCTTTGGGCGGTAACGGTAACTCGTCCTACTCCAATGTTGTCGGCAACCGTTAAATTAAAATAGGTATTTTCGTCGCCTTCGCGGGCAAAGGTTATGGCTTTTTTCGATTCTCCAGTAACAGTGAACAGCTCGTTGGTTTCCACTTTTACGGTCACGTCTTTAATTTTTGAATCCATGGCAAACACAGTAACTGGCAACAATACCTGTTCGCCCGGACCCAGTACCCGTGGCAACGTGGCAAGGGTCATGAGTGCCTTTTTTACTGGTGCGGCTTTTTCCACTTTGCCATAAGCGCCTTGGTATCCGGCAACTACCATGGTTTTTACCGATCCTATATAATTGGGCATCACAAAGGTATGGGTATTGGTTCCCGATTTTAATTCAAAAGGACCCATAAAAGTAACTACCGGTTTAAAACGGTTGGCTTTCCTATCTCCCTTATTCGGAAGTACTTCATCACCACCAATGGATAGCAAACCAGCCATTTCGCCGCTAAAGGCGCCCATTACGTATTTGTACAAATCCCAGGTTCTTACTCCCAACGCTTCGCGGGCATAAAAATCAGTCCAGGCATCGGGTGTTTTAAAACGGGTCAAGTCCAGCAAACCTTCGTCAACTACAGCAATGGTATAGGTCATGGGTTTGTTGTTGGCTTCTTTCACCTGAATGGAGACCTCTTTTTCTGGTTCCAGCACGTCGGGCATCGAAAGAATTGGGTTCAGATGGGTCTGCGGATCCTCAACCCCAATGGATTGAACTCCATACAACCGGATGGGCAAATCGTTGTTGGTTTGGTTGTGCGGTTGAATAAAAGTGACAAACAGATAAACATTGGGTGTCATTTCAGGCGTGGCCTCAAAACTGAATTTTCCGTTTTTATTTGAAATGGAAACCCAAAAAGTTTTAATTATTTTGGAACCCGACTCGATGCTTACCAAGGCTTTACCGTCTTGAGTTACCGGCAAATCAATAGTTACTTGTTCGCCCACATGGTAGCTTTTTTTGTCGGAGCTGAACGACAACATTTCAGCCCCTCCCGGATTGTCGGTATCGTTGCTGCTCCACCATCCTTTATAGGTGGTATAAAAGAGCTGTCCGGTGGTATGTCCACTCACCGGGTCGGTAATTTTAATGAGTTTTCTTCCCCACGATTGCTGATTCAGGTTCATTTCATACATTGCTTTCCCGTTTTTGGTATCAATGTATTCGGTCTTCATAAGGTTCTGATTTTCATTCGATAGATATCGGCCCAAATCATCGTCTTCAGAGTATTCCCACCACCAGCGCCACGATACGGAATAGATTTCAATTTTCAGCTTGCTTCGATCCAAAGGATTGCCTTTTTCATCCACTGTTGCAATGGGAATCAGGTTCGGTTCGTTGGAATAGAGGGCATTGCCCCATCCTTTTCCTTCAGGAACTTTTAACCCAACATAACTGGTATAAGGCGAATATTTTAATACAATCAGATCGGTACTAAAGTCACCCCCTTCTTCAAAAGCGCGGGTTTTGAATTTAGCAGTTAACATGCCGGGAGCATTATCGGTTACTTTGAACTGGGTGGCAAAAGTGGCTTGTCCGTTTTCGTTTACCAATCCTTTAAAAATGGTTTGTTCTTCTGACTCAAAATTCTTCGACGGATCGTCGAAATTATACCCTTGCAGTCCTTTAAATGAAGTGGTTCCTTTGCTCAAGGTAAGGCCGATATCAGCTTTCAGGTTTTTACCTATTGCTCCGTGCAACCATTTTATAGTAAGGGTTCCCTGAGTGGATGATGACTTGGTGAGTATCTCGCTGCCAAAATCAATATTAATCTTCAGCCGGTTGGGTTTTATGGTTTCAATTTTCAGGTATTTGGTAAACACCGAACCGCCTACTTTAATTTTCACCAGCCAGTTGCCAGTTGGGTCGCTGGGTTGGGTAGCTGTGCGCAAATCGAAGAAGTTATTCAGTTGTTGTGTCCGCACCTTGCGTTCGTATAATTGGTTTTCAGGTGTATAAAGTTCCACAACCACGGGATGGTTTTCGGGAAGCACCCGGTTTTTATCTTCCAGAATAAAGGTCAAGTAAATGGAATCGCCCGGACGCCAAACCCCGCGTTCCCCGTAAATAAATCCTTTAATCCCTTTTGCGTTTTGTTGCCCCGTTACATCGAACATGCTCAACGACAACGCCGAACCATCGTCTAATCTAAGGTATCCGCGTTGTTTGCCTTTTTTTGCTATCAGCAAAAAGGGTTTCGATGCCAAAGGAATGACTATTTTGCCATCCGAATCGGTGGTTCCTTTCTCCATCAACTGGTTCTGGAAATTATAAAATTCCACTTCAATGCCAGAAAGCGGTTCAGCTTTCCGCAAATCGGTTACTACAGCCACAAATTCGTTGCTGCTGCTAGCTTTCGCAATAATCCCCAAATCGGAAGCCAGCACATTTCTCGATACAGAGCACCTACTACCTCTATAATACGAATCTTTGCAAGGGTCGTCCCGTTCCTGATAATTGTATTCGTAGTCGTAATCATAATAATCATCATCGTAGTAATAGTATCCGGGTTCATCGAACTGGGCAGCCTCTGAATCCTCCTGCATTCCGGTTAAACCATTATTGGTTGGAATGGGATCGGCATTAGTGCAAGGGTAAAGGCTTTGACTGCGGTTGAAACTGATTTGCACCCGGTAAATGGCTCCGGGTTCCGCTTCAACGAGTTTGGAAAGATCCAATGAAAAGTTGTTCCACTCCCCAAAATCAATGTTCTTTTCTGAAGTTAATACCACATCCTTTTTATACACAATCCGACCAACGCGCCTCAGTTCATTGGTGCCATTGATTTGGTTGCTTTGCAGGAATTGGGTAATGTTATTTTCGAATACTTTAATAATTTTTACATTCACCGCACTAAGGCTTACTGCTTTAAAAGGGAAAACCAACCCATTGGAGCTGGGAAGGATAATGCCATTTCCAATCAATTGAACTTGCGGTTTCAGGTTGGTAAATTCAATCGGACTTCGAAAGCCATCTTTCAAACCATAACCCATAATGTTACGGATTCCTTGTTCCACAATAAGTTCGGTGGGCAACGACTGGCGGTTAACCGGATATATTTTTATTTCACTCTCTTTTATCACCATCCGCACTTCGGCTCTGTTTTTCAAGTAGAGCAATCCCAACAGTTCCTGTTTGGGATCAAGCGGATCAGAAAAGAACACCGTAATACATTGTTCAGGCTGCTGAACCACATTCAAATCAAAAACCTTAAAATCGCCCAAGGCCGGTATTTCAATTACTTCTTCCGATTTATCGGTGGAGCCAATTTCACTGCCATCCCATTGCAAAATCAGTGTACTTTTTTCCTTTTCCCGTAGCACATTTTCTACTACAAAGTGATGGGTCCGGCCGTCACTCAAATGATCCCAGCTTAGGGTAAGCTCTTTTCCATTCTGGGTAGCTGTGAGTAGTTTTTCCACTTTTTCACCATCCGCTCCATCGGTAGTGGTCAATTTTCCGGAAAGTTTTTGTTTGCTGAGGTCTTCAACGGAGTATGTCTTTAAACCCTCAACCTGTATGCTGATGTTTTGTCTCCGGGTGCGGATATCGAAGGTAAACGTTTTTAAATTTTTTGGTACTTGCAACAACTCACCCAAATGAAACTTTACCTGATACAATTTATCGGAGGGCAAAATACCCTCGGGGTCAAAAACAAAAGTGTGAGCGTTTTTCCAATAGCACCTTCCTTTAATTGAAGGTGAAATATCCATTAGATTTTGGTCCGCTTCTTGATTTTCAACCACATTGGGAACATCGTCGAATAATTTTATAACCAATTCCGAATTGTTGCTGATTGTCTTTAATGGGAATGCTAAAATATAGTTCGAAAAACCGGAATCAACATCCTTTGATGCTTGGTGCTTTTTCGATTTACATTGATTAAAAACAAAAAGTACCGTTAATAAAACGATAAGTAAAGAACTAAATGGGGCTAGTTTTTTCATGTTGGAAGTTGTTGGTTAATGAAAGTACTAATTTGAGATTTTTTTTGATAAATACCAAGTAAAAAATGAAGCCATCAAACTAAATTGCATAAAAATGCAGGTATTGACCTCTGGTTTTACAACTAATTGGTCGTTATACTACTACCTAAGTTGAGCGATTTGACCCCGAGTCCTCGGGGGAAAAAGCGCATTACTTATTCGCCGCGGCGAACCGACATAGCAATTGTTGTTTTTCGCAAATTGAGTGAAACTAAAATTTGTGGAAACTTACAATTGTTCAGGCGATTGAGCAGATTTGTGGTAGCAAATTGCTCAATTTGGGTACTATTTTATGGCTTAATTTGAAGATACAAAATGCGGTAATAATAGCGAATACAATGTTGTATAGTTAAGCCCGGAGGGCTTGAATTTGAATAACCTCCGGTGAAACCGGAGGAGTGAATAGCCGACAATATCTGAACCCTGAAAGGGTTCAACCCCTTCCGGGTTGTTGTTTGTTTGTTTGTCACAAATTGAGGGTGTCTAAAAAGTTGAAAAACAGAAACCGCAAAGGTCACTGAGTTTTTTCG
>DYQV01000675.1 GCA_020719105.1 Rikenella microfusus | reverse complement strand
TATATGATATGCCAAATTATCACGAAATTGATTTAACACCATTTTTTGCGCCATTTTATATGCTGTTTTTCGGACTTTGTTTGGGCGATGTGGGCTACGGGTTAATTTTTGTGATTGCAGCCATAATTTTCCGACCAAAAGTTTCGGAAGCTTTGAAACCAATTTTTACATTATTAATTTGGTTAGGAGGTTCTACTGTTGTAATGGGTGCAATTACTGGTAATGTGTTTGGCTACAGCCTGATTGACTCTGAAATAAGTTGGTTGCAGGAAGCTAAAAAGTATATGCTGAATGCAGATAAATTATTTAACACTTCATTAATTATTGGTGCTGTACAAATTATGTTTGGTATGGTTTTGAAAGCAATAAATCAAGCCCGCCGTTATGGATTTGCTGCATCAATTGCCACTTGGGGTTGGTTAATCATCATTTTAGGATGCGGAGCTGTTTATGGTCTAGAATCCACACAAACTGTAAATACTCAACTTGCAAAATATATGTACTATGGCTTTGGAGGCATTGGTGCATTTATGGTTTTTCTGCTAAACGATATAAAACGAAATCCGCTTATCAATGTTGGAGCCGGACTATGGGATGCATATAATATGGTGCTCGGTTTAATGGGCGATTTACTTTCGTACGTTCGCCTTTTTGCATTAGGAATTTCGGGTTCGGTTATGGGTTTTGTTTTCAACGATTTGGCAATTAACCTCAGTGGAAATATTCCTGTTTTAAGTCCTATATTCATGATAATCATCATGTTAGTTGGCCATGGATTAAATATTTTCATGTCGAGTTTAAGCTCGTTCGTGCACCCAATGCGTTTAACATTTGTGGAATTTTATAAAAATGCAGGTTTCGAAGGTGGCGGCAAAAAATACCGTCCTTTTGCAGCTTACAAAGAAGAAAAAACTTTATTTTAATCAACATTTAGAAATATATAAATCAACAATAACTTTTAAAAACAAAAAAAATTATGGAACCAATTATTTTAGCGTATATCGGTATTGGATTAATGGTAGGTATGGCCGGAGTTGGTAGTGCTTATGGTGTAACTATTACCGGAAATGCCACAATCGGCGCTTTAAAAAAGAACCCGGATGCATTTGGTAACTACATGGTATTAAGCGCATTGCCTGGAACTCAAGGACTTTATGGATTTCTTGGATATTTCTTGCTAAAAACACACTTAACGCCCGAAATGACTTGGGCGGCAGCAGCGGCCGTATTTGGTGGTGGGTTGGCATTGGCTTTAACCGGATTTTTCTCTGCTATTCGTCAGGGACAGGTTTGTGCCAATGGTATTGCCGGAATCGGTTCAGGTTACGATGTATTTGGTAAAACTTTGATTTTGGCAGCATTTCCGGAACTTTATGCCATTGTTTCGTTGGCAGCAGTATTTATGATTGGAGGCT
>DYQV01000674.1 GCA_020719105.1 Rikenella microfusus | reverse complement strand
ATCGTTTGATAAGCAGCCATTAAGCGATCCAAACCCTTTTCGGCGGCTTGCAGGGCTTCGTTCGAAAAGTCGAGGGTACTGCGGTAGTGTGCCTGTAGGATAAAAAACCGTACCGTCATAGGGTTATAGGCTTGAGTCAAAATTGAATGCTGCCCATCGAAAAATTCGTTTAGGGTAATGAAATTCCCCAACGATTTCCCCATTTTTTGTCCGTTGATGGTAATCATATTGTTGTGCATCCAATATTTAACCGATTCGCTTCCGTGGGCTGCGGTCGATTGGGCTATTTCGCACTCGTGGTGGGGAAATTGCAAATCCATTCCACCGCCATGAATATCAAACTTCTCGCCTAAATATTTGGTGCTCATAGCAGAGCATTCCATATGCCAACCAGGGAAACCATCGCTAAATTTTGATGGCCAACGCATGATATGTTCGGGCGAAGCTTTTTTCCACAAAGCAAAATCGTAGCTGTTGCGTTTTTCGTCTTGTCCGTCTAATTGGCGTGTGGTCGAAAGCATTTCTTCGACATTTCGCCCCGACAATTTCCCATAATGGTGTTTTTTGCTGTAGGCATCTACATCAAAATATACCGAGCCTTGAGATTCGTATGCAAAACCATTTTTTAGAATGGAATCGACCATTTCAAGTTGTTCGATAATGTGACCAGAGGCTCTTGGTTCGATACTGGGACTCAATACATTGAGTTGCTCCATGTTTTTGTGATATCGCTCGGTATAGTATTGCACTACCTCCATGGGCTCTAACTGCTCTAGGCGTGCTTTTTTAGCAATTTTATCTTCTCCTGCATCGGCATCGTTTTCTAAATGTCCAACGTCGGTAATATTACGTACATAACGTACTTTGTATTGGTAGTGCTGTAATAACCGGAACAGTAAATCGAAGGTTATGGCTGGGCGTGCATGACCCAAGTGGCCGTCGCCATAAACGGTGGGTCCGCAAACATATAAACCTACCGCTGGGGGATTTATCGGTTCGAAAAGTTCTTTTTTTCGACTGAGTGTGTTGTATATGTATAAAGGTTTTGATGTCATAATATCAATATAAAAATGGTAAAAATATGGTGTTTTTATGATTTATAGAGCGGTATTAGTTGCTTATGTCTAATTTGGGGGGATTGACTTGCTGTTTTTTACAATAGAAATAATGAGCAAGCCCTACTTACGAGCCATCCAACAACAAGGTTGAAAGGTCTTTTGTGTGCAGTTCGAGTACCAATCGAAAAAAGAAATCATATTGTTGAGTAATTGAGGCTTTCGACCTTTTTTGATATTGATTGAACAATTTGTATTTTATGCAAAGGATAAAAATCTAGTCGTTTATTTTAAATCAACGTACAAAGATTATTTCGCAGTAGGCTTTAGTTTTTCAACCTGTCGACCATTTTTAATAATTA
>DYQV01000133.1 GCA_020719105.1 Rikenella microfusus | reverse complement strand
CCATCGCACATTCACACCTTTCGCAATGCTCAGGTATGAATAAAGCGGGTTAAAATTATTGGAATGGATTGATATTTATTGTGAAATTGCTTTAAAATTGAGCGTGCTTAATATAAAAGATTACCGAGTTAATGTCAAAGCAGTCTTTTTTGGAGGAATAGGTAGGAATTGTATTTGCAGTTTTTTAATTTTTTTGCACAAACTAAATGTTATTTTAAACCGGAGTCAACTATTCTGTTGGTTAATTTGCAAAATAGTTTTCAAAATTAAGTTTACTTGTAAACCGCCCATTAGCTAAAGAATCAAGCGATGATACATTAAGTATTTTATCATTGACAGCATATTTATATCGAGAATCAAAAAGTCCATATCCATTGTAGATATTGCTATAAACCGGTGTTGTTTGCCCATAGCTTACTTCTGTTTGAGAAACATTTAAATAGGTTTCGTAACTCTTACCTCCTGATAAAAAAATAAAATCAACAGTTGTTGACACTCTTCTAACATTAGGGTCTTCAGGTATTTTCTGTCCCAAGTATCTATAAAAATCAACACCACCAACGGATTGTTCCATATCGGTTCCTACATCATAAGAGCTTGGGGTTCGCAGTTCTTCGACAGATTGTATAGGGTATTCTAATATAATGCTATGGTAGGAAGAATCATTTCCCAAAATTTCAATATAATTGAAACTGATGGTTGGCTGAAAAACTTTTCCATATATAGCTGATTTCCATCTCACAGCATAAGGATTATTTTCATTCGACATATCAATCTTCTGAGATTCATTAACAGAGGGTTTTAATGCAACAAATTTGTTAATCATGTATGTTTCAGACCAAACCGGCTCTATTTTACCGGGAATTAAAACCAAAAGCTTA
Organism: Rikenella microfusus; assembly: GCA_020719105.1. GTDB lineage: Bacteria > Bacteroidota > Bacteroidia > Bacteroidales > SZUA-534 > GWE2-40-63. The sequence continues at coordinate 5,893 of DYQV01000133.1, read as the reverse complement.
TACTTGTAACCATCAATCAATTGTTCTTTGGTTTTATATAAATAGTTTTTATCGGTACCAAAAGTGCCTTCTTCCCCATTTGAATTAAATTTATTTTTCTCAATTTCACTTGTTCTGTACAATATAATAGTATCCCTTGTTGATCTCTTCCAGTTATTCGATTGAAAAGGTGAACTATTTGGATCTATTATTATATATTCAATTAAATGGACCGTCAATTCCGTTGTATATTGAATAGAATCAGCTACTTCCGCCATTTCATATACATCACCTTCGCCTAAAAATGATTTATTAATTTTAATGTACTGAGCTGTATCAGAACTTTGAAGCAATCCAATTACAATAGTATTGTCTTCCCAATCACTATTAATTGAAAAGTCATCATTACAACTTAAAAAAACAAATGGAATGATTACTATGATAAAATGTTGAATTTTCACTGTTATTTTAGGATAAATATTATTGAGGCTCAAATATATGAATCGTCTTTCCAAATACTAGACAAAGTTCGAATTTAGTTATTTCATACGTACACCAATTACCACCATATCATCAATTTGCTCTTGATCGGGACCCATCCAGTCCTCAATGTGCTGGTTTAACAATTCCCGTTGTTCCTCCATGGGTTTATCTTGAATACTTGCTAAATATTCCTTCATGGCCTTCGATTTCAATTTTTCTTTTTTGGGGCCGCCAAACTGGTCGGCATAACCATCAGAAGCTATATAAAATGTATCTCCGGGCAAATAATCATATTCGTTTAGAGTAAAACTATCCTTTTCTTTAATATAAATGCCAATTGGCATTCTGTCTGCTTTCATCTCCACTAATTCGGTTCCTCTATAAATATAAGCCGGATTGTAGGCTCCCGCGTAATATAGCTTTTTTTCCATTTCATCAACCACAACTAATGCCACGTCCATTCCATCTTTAGCTTCTCCCTCTTTCCCTTCTTGCCGTAATGTCCTTTTTATACGTTCACGAAGTTTGTTAAGAATTAAATGGGCATCCACAATATTTTCTTGCAGAATTATTTCATTTAAAAACGAAAGTCCCAACATACTCATAAAGGCCCCTGGCACACCATGTCCGGTGCAATCGGCGGCAACTACAATGGTACGGTGGCCAATTTTGTTAATCCAATAATAATCGCCACTAACAATATCGCGGGGCCGGAACAAAATAAAATATTCCGGTAATACCGAATCGGCCAATTCTTTTGAAGGTAGAATTGCCCGTTGAATTCTTCTTGCATATAGGATACTGTCTTCGATACTTTGTTTCTGCTCTGCAATTTCATCCCTTTGTTCCCTAATTTCTGCAGTACGTTCTCTTACAACTCCTTCAAGCCATATTTTTTCCTGTTTCAGTTTACGGGTATATAATTTTACGATTAACCATACAGCTAGTAAGGCGAGTATAACATATCCAATGTAGGCCACTATAGTTCGGTACCATGGAGGTAAAATTGAAAAGGAGTAGGTTCCAATGTTACTTTCAATATCATAGATATTTTTAGCTTTTACGTTAAAAGTATATTCGCCTGCATTTAAGTTTGTAAAAACAGCTTTGGGCTCTTTGTCCCATTTCGACCATTGTTCTTTAAATCCTTTTAATTTATATGAATAAACAATTTCATCATCAGCTTCAAAAAAAGGAGCAGCAAAATGAAACGTTAAATCGTTTTGGGAATATTTTAAAATTGGTTTTTGACCTTCTAATTGTGTTTCCGATACTATTAATCCTGTTTTGGTTTCTTTTATAAAATTTCCATAAAAATAGGTTGAATCGCGACCTACTACTTTCCTAATCAAACAATTAAAACTTGAGTCAACTTGATAATCGCTATTGAGATCCATGTTAAAAATTCCAGTAGAACTCGAAAACCAAATATGTGAATCTTGCTCAAAAAAAACTTCCGTATCAATATTACGAATCCTTTTAAACTTATCCGGTTCCAATTTATACCTATTATCTGTCCACCTAAGAAAATCGATTCTGCTATTATTTGCTTTTGATACAGCCAATACTAATGAAGAATCGGACAATTGACAATAACGATTTATCGCTAATTCCCCATTGACATATTCGTCAGGTATTCCTTTAAACTTTTCAAACCTATTTTTCGATGTATTGAACATGTAAATACCTGCAGATGTCGTTAGTGCTATTGAGTTATTGTATTTAAAAACCCTAAAATTAGTAGTTGCCGGCAAACCACTAAGCGAGTCAATTATTTGATTTGCATAAGTTGATTGATTTACTTTGATTAATCCATTTACAATGGACGCATAAATATTACTCAAATTATCTTCATTGATACTTTCTACTCGACCACCTATATCATAAATGGCCTCGGTTGCATTCCATTTACCGTTTTCATCATATTTTATGGCTATTAACCTGTCAGCAGTTCCACACCATAATAAATTGCTGTTATTGGATGCAAAAAGTTTATAAACATATAGTTTAACCGATTTTAGCTTATCTTTTTCTATTTTGGGAAATATTCTATCAATTCCAATTAAATTTTCTTCCACTGATATTACGCTATGATTCAAATCATTCAATTGATAAATGCCAATGGTAGTTCCAATTAACAACATCTCCTTATTCAATTTAGAATTGGACATTATACACAACGAAAATACCTGGTTATCAATACCGGAAACTTTTTTAAACTTTGGAATTTCATTCTCATCAAAAGTCAGGTAATAAAGCCCGATATCAGTACCAACAAAAAGCTTTCCTTTAAAACTAATAATGTCGTTTACAATTCCATTTAAACCGGATGATTCGCCAAAAAAACGTAAAGGATTTGCATATTCTACAGAAACCAGTCCTAATTGCAACGTACCCCAAACTGTGTTATTAAAATTTTTAACTGAGGTACAAACATCATCTGGTATTCCTATTTCCCGATTAAGTTTGGATTTTAAAACCCCATTTTTATTAAATACTACAATGCCACCACCTAGGCTTCCTACAAAAATACTGTTTCTATCTTGACCCGCCGAGTAAAAAGTAATATCCTGAAATTCTTTTCTTGTTTCGGTTCCCAATAATTGAGTTGAACCCCCGGTTTGCTCATTGTATTTGTAAATACCATTGTTTCCAGTGACTACAATTTTGGAACTCCTATCTTCCATAATAGAAAAAATGTCTTTCGACTTATAAAAATCACCCCCATTCACTGCAACTGGATTATTATCCTGCATTTTAAACAATCCTTCGGTAAAACTTCCACCATAGAGTTGTTTATCCAATTGAAAAGTAAACAACGTATATTTTGGGGTATTAACTATTAAAATGGTGTCCTTTTCAGGAATATAACCAAATAACCTGAATTTATTATCCTCAAAATAAACGGTATCACTAATTATATGGATGTTGTATATGGTTGAAAAATTATTCAAACTATCAGGAAGATATCCGGATACTTTCTTATAATTGTAATTGCCGTCGTTAGTAGGTTGTAAATATCCAAATTCAGAAGAACAACCCACATAAACAATACCGCTCTCACTAACCCCTATCGCTCTTACTTCAGGTTCACCAATAATTGAAATCCTTCTCCAAGTTTCGCCATCATATTCCAACACTCCATTTAAATTATTTGCAACATAAATAATTCCATTGGGAGCTTGAGCTACTGCCCAATTTTGTCCGTTGGAGTTAATTTCTGTTGGACTATAATAACGTGATAAAGGATACCCAAATTCATTAACCTGGGCATTTAGATTAATAATAAAAAATAGAGCATTAAAAAGAAGGATAATTTTTTTCATCAAAACAGTTTCTATTTAAAGTTACTAAAGTAGTGTAAACCTACTAAAAAAACAAAACACCCGACAGAAAATCTGCGAGTGTTTTGCAACCATTAACCCATGAAAAAAATACCTGTTACTCAGGTAGTATGAATACTTTATTTACAAATTCTATGCCATTAACTTTAACCTGGACTAAATAATATCCTGAAAGTACGTTTAAATTTATTTTATTAACCTTTAAATACTTTAAATCAGAATTATGAACTCGGGTTCCTTTGGTATCATAAATAGCTATTGTTGCTGATTCCCAAGTTTTTGGCAAATTGTTAACGGTAACAAAAACCGATGCTTCGCTGGCATAAATACTTAATCCCAATTTACTTTGATCATCAAAAATTCCAACGCCTTCGCTAATCAGTAATGGGTTGCTTTGTAGGTTTTCAATACCAAATAATTCCGCTTGGTTAATTTCAACAAAAAAATCAGGTATGTTTGATGTAAAATCGGTGCCATCGAAAGTTAGGATTAAATTTGCTTGTGAATTGTTTACGAAATTGATTTGATTCACACTAACACCTTGAGGGGCATTAAATAATGTAACATTGGATGGCGCCAATAACTCATCGGTAAAAGTATCCTGGTTCAATTTCAAGTTAATAACAGCTCCATTTAGATTTTCTTCGGTTAATCCTTCATGTGAAATTTGTAAGGATTCATTAAAAGCACTCAATAGAATATCTGTTTCAACAGAAACATCCCCGCCAAAATAGGATTGAAAAACTACCTTACTGATACTACAAATTATGGAACTAATATTGTCGTCATAATCAGTAGTGCGGTTACCTGCAAGTTTAAAGGTACATACTTTGTCTGATATTTGTTGAAGATCACTTATTGATACCCCATTTGGCAAAGAACTTAGATTAATATTACTAATAAGGAAGCTTCCAACAAATGTTCCTTCAGTTAATGTTATAGTTATTAACTCCCCATTTTCTGCCCCTTCATTTATTTGGTTGTCGTAACTTACTAAAACCAAGGGTTCAATTGATGCTTGAATAGTCAGGTTATTGCTATTCAGAGTAGTTTGTGGTGATAGCATAATTGGATCCAATGAAATACTGAAATTGGAATAATCCGTATCAAAATCGAAACCCAGGTAGTTCAATGTCAGATTGGCAGTTGTATCATTCACTATCTGATAGACCGCAACTGATAACCCATCGGGCACATTATTTAAAGTGATCCCTGAAACATTGCCTTGCTGGCTTAAATCAAATTTCCCATCAACCAGTTTCATATTAATAATGGCTTGGTCCAGGTTGCTTTCATTTAACCCTGCATGTTCTATAAATAATGAGGAATTTTCAAGCACAGCAGTAAATGTTACACCTCCGGTAACAACTACATTTGTTCCTGAATAATCATCAAATTCCGATTCCGGTATTTGAACTGTAAACTGGGTAATATCAGAATCGTAGTCTGTTGTGGCGTTTCCTTCAAGAATAAAGGTAACATGCTGTGAATCTACTTTTTGGATGGTTCCTACGATAACTCCATGTGGAAGGTTCTCAAAAACCCAGACACTGGTATTTAATACGGTAGCAAATGTTCCTCCACTTAAAGTCAATCCGATTGTTTCAGCATTTTCATGACCTTCTAAAATCTGTCCATCGTCAGCAAGGGTAAATATTTCATCATCGTTGTTAGCTATAATTTGTAACAGATTGCTTTCCAGAATATCACCATAAACAAATTCATTTCCAGCGATGCCAATTTTAAGGGTTTGGTTGCTATCAAAATCAGGGCCATCGAAAGATAGTTCTACCTGAGCTGTTGAATCGGTTAAATATAGTATTTGCGAAATTGATGCTCCTACCGTCCCTGTTTGAATGGTAACGTTAGAAATATCCAAGGTTGCATCAGCAAATTTTTCATTTTCCAAAGATAGATCAATAACCGAACCATTCAGGTTTGCCTCAGTCAAACCCGTATGCGAGACAATTATATTTTCAACAGATGCGATGAGTACAATTCCTGTAGAAACCTCTATAGGTAGGCCTGAATAATCATTAATTTCGTCGGCAGCAACAGACAGAGTCAGGTCAGTGATGTTGGCATCA
>DYQV01000132.1 GCA_020719105.1 Rikenella microfusus | reverse complement strand
GCAAAGAATTAATTATCAATATGTTAATCTCGGTGTCCTTTGAGTATTCTTTGTGTTCTTTGTGGTTAAATCTTCTTATTAGACAGTCTCTATTTTTTGTCCAAAATATTATTCAACAGTTAAATTTAATTTTTTTTAGGCTCCATTACTGTACCTGTTACTCTTAGTGTAACCTGCGATTGTGTTGGATCATTAGTAATTACTGCAATGGATTTATTCTGGCGGTTAACCATTCCATTGGATGTAAACTTCATTTTAATTTCGGAAGAAGCTCCTGGCTTTATAATTTCATTAGTAGTGCTAACAATAGTGCAACCGCATGATGGTTTAATTTTTCTGATTATTAAATCGCTTTTCCCTGTATTTTTGAATTTGTAAGAATAGTCAATATTTTTCCCTTGAGGAATGGTATCAAAGTCAAAAATCGAGTTTTCAAATTCAATTTTTGGAGCATTCGCCTTTTGTTCGGGGGTTAAATTGTCAAAGTTTTCTTCAATGGTAGCACTAACTGAAATGGAGTTTTTATTTTGATCGGTATCTCCATTAATAGCAACTGTAACTTTATCCATTAAAAATCCCCAGTCATTTTTCTTTTTAGCATCATAAGAAATTTTAATAAGTCCTTTTGCGCCTGGAAGTAAATTTTCAGGCTCAGCATTTACTTTTAAATGGACCGGAACATTTCTGAAGGAAATGGAAAGATTGTGATCTGTGGTATTTATCATTTCAAGCTCACCTTGTTTTACTTCAGCAAAACTTACTTTTATTAATGCTAAATGATTCGTTTTTAATCGAAGTTCACCAAGATTGCGTGGGTATTCATCTTCTACTGTTTGAGGACGGGTAATTACATTTCCGGTAAAACGAAGGTTACTGGTAGGCGGATTAGCATTGGTAGTAATGGTAATTGATTTAGAAAACTTACCGGGACGATTCTCAGGATTATAGGTAGCGGAAACATATCCTTTTGCTCCTGGCACAACGGGTTCTTTGGTATAATCAGAGGAAGTACAACCACATGAAGGACGCACATTAGTTATGGTTAATGGCTCATTCCCGGTATTGGTAAAGGTAAAATTGTGGGTTACTTTCCCAGCTTCTTCTTTAATATCGCCAAATTCATAGTTTGGATTGTCCCATGAAATATTTGGTCCTACTTGTTGGGCGTTGCTATTGGCAATCATTGCAAATAATGCTACTACAAAAATGCTTAATTTGTTTTTCATATACCTATTTATTAATTCTATTACTACTTGGAAAGTGCAAAGATAAAAAATTGTATAAAGCCCGTAATAGGCTTCATTAAAACAATTGTTAATACACTGTTAAAGTTTTACTCCTATTTTTTCTAAATTATATCCCGATGGATTTTGAAATACCCTTAGTTCGAAATGGGTTACTAATGATATGATATGTTCGAATAATTCCGATTGAACCTCTTCATATTTTGCTAAGCGTACTTCATTTGTAAAGGCATAAACTTCAAGCGGAATTCCATTGTCAGTAGGTTGCAAATAACGAACTACTAAAGTAAGATTCTGATTAATATTTGGATTTTTACGTAAATAATCCTCAACATACATTCTGAATAAACCTAAATTGGTCAGTTGTTTAGTCCCATCATGATTCGATACTTGACCTGTTTTGATAAAAGGAATGGAATTAATCGATTTTATGTAGTCATCGGCAGTCTCTTTGGTTATAAACTTTACTGTATTTAAATCAATAAATATGGATCTTTTAATCCGTCGGCCCCCATAATCACCCATTTCCCTCCAATTCGAAAATGAGTTTGAAACCAATGAATAAGTAGGAATTGTTACTACTGTGTTATCGGCATTTTGCACTTTTACCGTATTCAATGTAATTTCAACTACAGTTCCATCAGCTTTACTGCTGGGCATTTCAATATAATCGCCAATTTTAAGCATTTTATTGGCCGAAAGCTGAACGCTGGCAGTCAAACCCAGAATGGTGTCTTTGAATATCAACAATAAAACAGCAGCCAAAGCTCCAAGTCCGGCAAGTAGTTTACCTGGAGAACTTCCTGTTAAGAAGGAAATAATAAGAATTACACCAATGAAAATGATAAAAATATTAACCAATTGAATATACCCTTTAATAGGTCTGTTTTTTGAAATATCTGATTGCAGATAAATCTCATGAAGGGCTTTTGTAAATGAAACTAAAACAACCATGGTTGCAATGGTCATATAAATGTAAATGGCGGAGTGAACAAAAATTACCCATTTCGGAAATTCAGAAAGCAGTGCATTGGTACTTAAATACAATACCAAGGCAGGTGCAAAATGAGCCATACGGTTGAAAACACCTCGCTCTAAGATGATATCATCCCATTGGTTTTTACTGCGCTTTACTATATTGGCAATAAAATGCACAATAAATTGCCGGGCTACCAGATGAGCAATTAAGCATAAAATAAAGATACCTACAATCAGCGTTCCAATGCGAATTAAATTGGCGATACCCTCCGATAAACCATGAGCCACCAGCCAATGATAATAAGTTTCAATAAGTGGATTCATAAATTGAAGTTTTATAAGTTACTCGCTAGTTAGTTGTATTTTTTTTAGTTTTAAAATCAATTCGCAAAAATATACATTAGTAGGCTATATTTGCAATGCAAAACTTAAAATATCAATTGTTTTTTTTGTACTCTTCATTATGACTTAGTATCAAAGTTTTTAAATAATTTTAAGAGTTTCAATTTTTATTACGGAATCATGCCACATGTGTAAAACCAGTTACTTTAAGAAAATCATTGTTAAAGGGTTAGTAGCCATAATACTCAGTTTAGTTTGTAATGCTGTTTTTAGCCAGCAAGACAGTATTAAATTGGTGAAATATACTTCTGGCTTCCGGTTTAAAGATGGATTGTACTTATCGCACAGTCAGCTTCTAAATAACAATCCAGTACCTGTTAAATATATAATTTCGAAATACAACAAATCGGATTTTGATTTTTTCAACAAATTACTAAACGAGGAGAAAGTGGTTTATTTCGATCAATTTGGCATTAAAAAAGAAATTGAGGTTAAAAACCTTTGGGGATTTTGTCGGAGGGGCTCCATTTATGTTAATTGGGGCGATGATTTTAATCGTATTCCAGTAGTTGGGGCAATTTGTCATTTTATTGCTTCCATTACTGTTTACGAGGATCGATATTACAATCCATCCTATGGTTACTCGCCGTACACCATGCCTTCAACAACAACCCGCACTGAAATTTACCAATTTGTCATGGATTTTGAATCGGGAAAAGTTGTAGAGTATTCCGTTGATAATATTTTGGTTTTTTTAATGTCCGATCAGGTTCTTTATGATGAATTCAATGCACTGAGTTCAAAAAAACAAAACCAGATGAAATTTTTATACCTAAGGAAATTTAATGAAAAACATCCACTGTATATACCCATTGAATAGATTCTCAATTGCTAATTTCAGCCTTAATGTAGCGCAGAGTTTTTTTTAAAACAGTGAAGGCAATTCATGATTTTTGTGAAAATAAAAATAATTATTTATTCAATCTGCTTAAAACTTGTTTCCACTAAATTTGTTTAAATTAGCCATCAATTAGTAACCTTAAAAATAGAACGATGAAAAAAATTGGAATTAGCCTTGTTTTAATAACTCTTTTTATGAGTTTAAAAGCTCAACAAACGGTTGGAACGCCGGAGCAAATTGAACAATTTCTTAAATCAACTACATACGTGGTGCTTGAAAATAATCCCATGTTGATGTACAATTCAATTATTAAAGAAACCGTTGAAAAGCATTGGACTCTTACAAAATATGAATTTGTAACTTTTTCGACCGACGAGTTTGAAATTGCCCGAAAAGACCCAAACAAATCATTTTTAATTGTTAACACAGAGTTTTACGAAAAAGATGAAACAAAAGCAAAATATAAATACCTGTGTGTGCAATTGGGCGGTAATTATGAGTTTGTACGTCAAATGCCCGATATAGCTTCAGTACCTATTGCTTACGCTGATGTTGAAGAAGACACTTACTCCTATAAATTGGGAATGCTTTGTCTCTTTTTGCAGAATCATATACTTTTAACACAAGCACATCCAGAGATTACTACCGGTAAAAAATCCGTTAGCTATTACTATAAGAACTTGACTGCTGATGTAAAGGATAAAACACTGTATTTAACCAAAGAAGATTTACCTAAGGAGATAAATTCGGAAGCCAAAATCAAGGCAATCTATCCTTATCCGGTAAAAATAGTAACCCGTGAAGAAATTGAATCTGCTATTGATAAACGGGAGGAGAATGTGGTTTTTTTACATAAAGTGGGTCCTGAGGGTTCCAAAAGAAAAGCCCGTTGCTTTAAAACAATTGTGGGTGCATCAGATGCCAAATTGTATTACTTTGCTTGGCATATGATAAACGATAAAGCTCCTGATGCCCTGCTGGCTAAGGATTTCAAGAAACTGGCTAAAGCCAAAAAGAAAAAATAATAGTGTTCCAATAAAAAAGCCCGGTCATCGGGCTTTTTTATTGGAATATCAATAACAAAAACAAGCTTTTGGAGAGTTTTTAATTTACCTATTACCTTAGGGTACCAAACTATTTTATAATTTTGTGGCTTGATTTAATGTATAGCAATTATGGCAGACGATAAGAAAATAATATTTTCGATGGTGGGAGTTGGCAAGACTTATCCGCCACAAAAGCGAGTTTTAAACAATATTTACCTGTCTTTTTTCTATGGAGCAAAGATTGGTATCATAGGATTGAATGGTTCTGGAAAATCAACCTTGTTGAAGATTATTGCTGGGATGGAAAAGAGCTTCCAAGGGGAAGTGGTTTTCTCGCCCGGTTATAAAGTTGGAATGTTGGAACAGGATCCAAAACTCGATGGACAAAAAACAGTGCGCGAAATTGTAGAAGAAGGTACTGCTGAAGTAGTGGCCTTATTAAAGGAATACGAAGCGTTGAATATGAAATTTGCCGAGCCCATGAGCGACGCTGAAATGAACCAGCTCATCGACCGACAGGGAGTATTAACGGAGTTGCTCGACCAAAACAATGCTTGGGAATTGGATAATAAATTGGAACGCGCCATGGATGCCTTGCGTTGCCCACCTGCTGATTGGAAAATTGAAAACCTTTCTGGGGGTGAGCGCCGTCGGGTGGCTTTATGTCGCTTGTTGCTTCAGGAGCCCGAAATATTGCTGCTCGATGAACCAACCAATCATTTGGATGCCGAATCGGTTCAATGGTTGGAGCAACACTTACAGCAATATAAAGGCACCGTAATTGCCATAACGCACGACCGGTATTTTCTTGATAATGTAGCTGGTTGGATTCTTGAATTGGATAGGGGTGAAGGAATTCCTTGGAAAGGAAATTACAGTTCTTGGTTAGAGCAAAAAAGTGCCCGTTTGGCTCAAGAAGAGAAAACCGAAAGCAAACGCCGAAAAACCTTAGAACGTGAGTTGGAATGGGTCCGGATGGCACCAAAAGCTCGTCAAGCCAAGCAAAAAGCCCGTTTGGGAGCTTATGATAAATTATTGAACGAAGACTCTAAAGATAAAGAATTAAAACTGGAAATATTTATTCCAAATGGCCCACGATTAGGAGGGAAGGTTATTGAAGCCCACAAGGTAAGCAAAGCATTTGGCGATAAACTATTGTTCGAAGATTTGGAGTTTGTACTGCCTCCCAACGGCATTGTTGGAGTTATTGGTCCCAACGGTGCCGGTAAAACTACCCTGTTCCGGCTGATTATGGGCCATGATACAGTTGATTCCGGAACATTTTCGGTAGGAGAGACGGTGAAATTAGGCTATGTGGATCAGAGTCATGCTGAGATTGACCCTGAAAAATCGGTTTACCAAATTATTGCCGATGGATTGGAAGAAGTTAAAGTGGGTGGACGGTTTATTAATGCCCGTGCCTATCTATCAAGGTTTAATTTTGTAGGTGCCGATCAGGAAAAGAAAGCCGGAGTGCTTTCCGGAGGTGAGCGTAACCGCTTGCACCTTGCCATGACACTTAAATCGGAAGCTAACGTTTTACTGCTCGATGAACCCAGCAACGATATTGACATAAATACGTTACGTGCCTTGGAAGAAGGCTTGGAAGGATTTGCCGGCTGTGCCGTGGTAATATCGCACGACCGATGGTTCCTAGACCGAATTGCCACTCATATTCTAGCTTTTGAGGGTAATTCACAGGTGTATTTTTTCGAAGGTTCGTACTCCGATTATGAAATAAACAAGAAAAAAAGGTTGGGTGATGAAGGTCCAACCCGAATCCGTTATAAAAAACTTACAAAATAGAATTTAATAGATTTAAAATGAGGCTGTCTAAAAAGTTAAAAAAAGTATAACTACATAGGTCGCAATCCCGAGCATTAGGGATCACTAAGAACGCAAAGGTTTATTTATCCGCACATTAAACTTTGTGCACTTTGCGTATTCTTTGTGTTCTTTGTGGTAAAATCTTCTTTTTAGACATTCTTTTTTTATTTTTATTTCCGGGATAATTCTTCGGCAATTTTAGGATAAAATGGGCAAGGTAAATTTAAAATCGCTGCCTTTTCCCAATTCACTTTCTACCCAAACAGTCCCACCTTGTTTTTCGACAAATTCTTTAGAAAGTATAAATTATTACATAGAAAGAGCACTATTTCCGAATTAGATTTCAACTCTAATTTAATGCATAAAAGTTGCAATAATTAATAAATCTTCGTCTCCTTTTTGTGAAAAATTCATGCTATTTTTGAAAAGTGAAATCCATTTTTAATTT
>DYQV01000673.1 GCA_020719105.1 Rikenella microfusus | reverse complement strand
TATATGATATGCCAAATTATCACGAAATTGATTTAACACCATTTTTTGCGCCATTCTACATGCTCTTCTTTGGATTGTGTTTAGGCGATACCGGATATGGATTGATATTAGTATTAATTGCCATTTTTACACGTAAAAAAGCAAAACCGGCATTAAAACCAATTTTCTCGTTACTTGCTTGGCTTGGGGGAGCAACTGTAATTTTGGGTACTGTAAGTGGAACATTTTTTGGCTATAATTTACTTAAATCTGATATTGCATGGCTTCAGTCATTTAAAGTAATAATGTTGGACCCTGACCAACTTTTTTATACTGCATTGATTATTGGTGTTGTACAAATTATGTTTGGTATGATTATAAAAGCCGTTGGGCTGGTACGTCGATTTGGTTGGGCAGCATCTTTATCAACCTGGGGTTGGATTATCACTATTTTAGGTTTAGGAGGAACTTATTATGCTGCTACAACTTATGCACAAATAGCACCAGAAACTACAAAATGGGGATACATACTATTTGGTGGATTTGGTGGATTATTAATATTTTTATTGAATGATGTAAAACGAAACCCACTTATAAATGTTGGCGCCGGACTTTGGGATACTTATAATATGGCTACCGGTTTATTAGGTGATATACTTTCGTATATTCGATTATTTGCTCTTGGCATATCGGGTGCTGTAATGGGATTTGTATTTAACGATTTGGCAATACAGTTAAGTGGTGATATACCGGTAATTAGTCAGATTATTATGATTACAATTATGCTCATCGGACATGGAATCAATATATTTATGTCCGGATTAAGTGCATTTGTACACCCTATGCGACTCACTTTTGTTGAGTTTTATAAAAATTCAGGCTTTGAGGGTGGTGGTAAAAAGTATAAACCTTTTTCGGCTTACAAAGAAAGTGAATCGTTATTTTGAAGAAAAAATAAATTAAACAAAAAATAAATTAAATTTAAAACAAAAAAGTAGAAAATTATGGAACCAATTATTTTAGCTTATATCGGAATCGGTTTAATGGTTGGACTTGCCGGCGTTGGGAGTGCATTTGGAGTAACAATAACCGGGAATGCTGCAATTGGGGCTTTGAAAAAGAACCCCGATGCATTTGGTAATTACATGGTATTAAGCGCATTGCCTGGAACTCAAGGACTTTATGGCTTTTTAGGGTACTTCCTATTGGCAGGTAAACTTGCACCGGATATGAGCTGGGGAAGTGCTGCAGCAATTTTTGGTGCAAGTATTGCATTGGCTTTAACAGGTTTATTTTCAGCTATTCGTCAGGGGCAAGTTTGTGCCAATGGTATTGCTGGGATTGGCTCGGGATACGATGTTTTTGGTAAAACGCTTATTTTGGCTGTTTTTCCGGAACTTTATGCCATTGTTTCGTTGGCAGCAGTATTTATGATTGGAGGCT
>DYQV01000131.1 GCA_020719105.1 Rikenella microfusus | reverse complement strand
TGATATTTGTTTGAACCTTCCGTTACTGGAAAAACTTATGCAAAACAATCAAACCGGCAACCAACTGATGGCAATGCTCAAAGCACTTAGTGAATTTGAAGATAATAGCCAAAATATTGACAATACAGGCAATGAACTTGCAATTGCCTTATAATATGCACATTAACCTCTGATGGCCAAATATTCTATATGATTCAGATTCCCAATTATAAGGCTTTGAAGATATGGGAAACTTTAGTTAACATTTCGATATTCTTTGTATATTTGATTTCATATTCATATTGTTGAAAATTCGATGTGAAGTTTTCAAGGGATTAATTCTATTTATAAAGAAAAGAAGAAATAATCGGGTGTTCATTTCTCCAAAATATTGCACTAACTATTGTTATTGATGAACGTTAAAATATATTCACTTCTGTTTTTTCTAGCTCTGTCACAGGCTGTATATGCAAATAATATTGATAGTTTGATAGTGCTATTAAACAAAGCAAACGAGCCAGATAAAATAGATATTTTCATCCAATTAAGTAAAGCCTATTGGTCTATTTCGCCCAGTAAAGGCGTATTTTATGCCAACGAAGCAATTAAGTTGACTGAAAAGTACCAGGAGCCAAACAATAAAGCAAAAGCATTATTATATGGTGGTGTAAATAATTGGTTTATAGGAGACTACAATAATGCTATTGATTATTATCAAAAGTCATTAACTATTGCCCGTAAAATAAATGACAAAAGGCTTTGTGCGTATAATTTAAATAACCTCGGAATGGTTCATACGTATCTAAAAAACTATAAAGCAGCCATAGAAAACTATACCGAATCGTCACATGTCATTGAAGAATTGGGTGATAAAATTGAGTTTGCAAAAATTCAAAATAATATTGCCGAATTAAACATGTTCATGGGCAATTTGGATACCGCCTTAAAATTACACTTATTGGTATTAAATATTATCGAAAAGTCGGACGAACAAGTATTCTTAATATGGTTATACAATAATATCGGAACAGTGTATGAAAAACTGGAAAACAGCGTATTGGCATTACAATATTTCGATAAGGCACTAAAATTGAGCTATGAAACAAACAATACCCTAGGCAAATCTCAAACAATGAACCGTATAGGTAAGGTATATTTATCGTCAAAGAGGTATGATGAAGCAAATGAAATTTTTTTTAACGCACTTAAGTATGCAATTGATGCAAGCTCGAAAGAAATTATAAACGATTCGTATCGAAACATTTCGGAATACTATGCAGCTATCGAGAACTATCAAAAGTCGCTCGAATACTATATGTTATTCAAGCAGTTGAGCGATAGTATTCTCAACGAAAATAAAATCCGTACAATTATTGAAATGCAAGCCCGCTTCGACTTAGAAAGTGTTGAAAATGAAAATAGTCTGCTGCAAAAAAATATCGAAATAAATAAATTAACCATAAAGAAAAACACAACCCAGCGTAGGTATCTAATCATTTCATTGATTTTAACATTTGCATTGATTGCTCTTATATACAGCCAGTTGAGAATAAAAAAGAACCGAAATCAAGAGCTGAAAGAAAAAAACACATTGATAAACAATCAAAAAGAACAACTCACTGAAACACTGCATCAACAGCAAAAACTAAATGATGAACTTCAAAGACAGAAAGTTGAAATCCAATTGCAGACCAAAGAATTAAAAGCCACCAACGAAAAACTCGTAGAACTCGATCAGTTTAAAGAAGGGATGACAGGAATGATAGTACACGACTTAAAAAATCCGCTCAACCAAATTTTACAAGCAACCAATCTCGACCGCGTGAAACAATCGGGCAAACAAATGCTAAATTTGGTCATGAATATCCTCGACGTTCAAAAGTTTGAAGATGCAAAAATGATATTGGATTATCAGAACTGCTCGCCATACAACATTGTGCAAAGTGCATATAAACAGGTATTTATATTAATAGAAGAAAAAAATATAACATTTGAAAATAAGATAGATCCCAATCTGAGAATAAAAACCGAATTCGAAATTCTTGAAAGGGTTTTTGTAAATTTATTCACTAACGCTATCAAATTCACTCCAAACAATGGAAAAATAACGGTTTGTGGTGAACTACAAGCTAATAGCGAAAGGCAAGAAAACAGCAGTCACATCCCATTATTGCTTATTAAAGTTTCCGATACGGGACAAGGAATACCATCAGAAAACCTTCCTAACGTTTTCGAAAAATTCGTACAGGTGAAAACAATAAAATCGGGCAGTATTAGATCTACCGGACTTGGATTGACGTTTTGCAAACTTGCCATTCATGCTCACGGTGGACAAATTGGAGCTGATAGCAAAATAGGTGAAGGAACAACACTTTGGTTTACAATTCCTTTGGCCACAGAATTCTATAATTCAGCCTTTGCTGAAACCCAACAACCACAAGCTGAAACATTTATTCTTTTGCGCGAAAACCGACAAATACTGTACCCCTTGCTTACTCAATTCAAAGAATTTGAGGTTTACGAAATAAGTTCGATACGCCAATTGCTCAGTAATATTGATGTAAATAATAATCAGAATTTACGGCATTGGACACAGGAGCTACAAAACGCACTACGAGCCGGAAATGAAGAAAAATATGTAAAACTTTTAAAGCTAATTGACAATGCATAAAATACTTGTGGTTGATGATAACGTTGAAAACGCTGAAAGAATTGTCGATATTCTGAGCGGGACGGATATATCCTATATTTTTTATATGGCACTAAACGGCTTGTTGGCTTGTACTATTGCCGAGAAAAAAAAACCGGATTTAATTATCACCGACTGGGAAATGCCGGTTATGGACGGAATAACATTGATTAAGCATCTAAAAGCAAATGAAAATACGATGGACATTCCCGTCATAATGTGTACCGGAGTTATGACTAAAACCGAGGATATTAAAACCGCACTTGATGCGGGTGCTGTGGACTATATTCGCAAACCAATCGAAAAAGTGGAGCTTATTTCTCGTGTACATTCTATGTTGAAGCTTTCGGATTCAATAAAAAAAATCAAAGAGCAAAACACGTTGCTATTACAACATGAAGAAGAAATTATATTACAAAACGAAAAGCTTGCTGAATTAAATGCTACCAAAGATAAATTTTTCGGTATAATTGCGCACGACTTAATAAATCCGTTTTCCGGTATATTAGGCTATTCCGATATTTTGGTAAATTCCACAAAAAAAACTAGCAAGGAGGAAATTATTAAGTCATTAGAACTAATAAATCAGGCGGCAAAAAGTGCTTATAAATTATTAGAGAATTTGTTGGAATGGGCAAATTCGCAAACCGGAAGAATTGAATTCAATCCGATAGCTTTAAATCTTAATCGGTTGGCAGTGGAAGTAATCAATTTTCATGAAAATTTGGCAAGTGCAAAGCATATTTTGATAGAAAACCAAATACCCACTAATTTTGTAGTTTTTGCAGATATAGATATGCTGAATACGGTGTTTCGGAATTTGCTTTCCAATGCAATAAAATTCACAAAAGATCAGGGAAGTATTATTATAAAAGCGGTTCATCACGATAAGGAAATTGAAATTACGGTAAGCGATACCGGTATAGGTATGAACGAAAGCATTAAGAACAAGTTATTTAAGATTAGTGAGAAGATTACAAGTTTAGGCACAAACAATGAAAAAGGCACTGGTTTAGGTTTATTGCTTTGCAAAGAGTTTGTAGAAAAACACGGCGGTAAAATTGAAGTTGAAAGTGAAATGGGTAAGGGCAGTAATTTTAAATTTACCATACCTATTCCACATGTCATTCAATGACATGATGTCATCCGATGACGATTTTATTATAAAAATCATCCAAAGAAAATGTAATTAGGTTTTATGAGCATTGTTGAACTAAAACGCTTTTTTAAGATTACACAAAAAAAGGGCTGTTCCAAAAATGAAACAGCCCTTTAAAATATCAAATAATTCGCTTGTTACATTAGGCTATATGCCACCGTCAGACCGGCCATCACAATAGAAACCATGCTCATTAATTTAATAAGAATGTTCAACGACGGACCGGAAGTATCTTTAAAAGGATCACCAACGGTATCACCGGTTACCGCAGCTTTGTGGCAATCGGAACCTTTTCCGCCGTGGTGGCCTTCTTCAATGTATTTTTTTGCGTTATCCCAGGCACCGCCTGAATTGGCCATAAAAATTGCCAAAATAAATCCGGTAGAAATACCGCCCAATAATAATCCCATTACACCAGCTACACCAAAAATAACTCCGGTAACGATAGGTATGGCAATGGCCAACATAGAAGGCAACAACATTTCGCGTTGTGCTCCTTTGGTTGAAATGGCAACGCATTTGGCATAATCAGGAGTACCTTCACCGGTTAAAATGCCTTTAATTTCTCGGAACTGGCGGCGAACCTCTTCTACCATGCTCTGAGCAGCACGGCCCACGGCATTCATAGTTAATCCACTGAATAAAAAAGCAGCCATGGAACCAATAAAAGCACCCACTAAAATCCTAGGATTCATTAAATCGGCTTGAAAATAGATCATCATTTCATGAATGGAAGCCTTATGGATATCCACATTTTCAAAATGGTTTTGCGTTGCATAAGCAGCAAATTCCGCTATTTTTTCAGCACTCCGGGCCATAGCAATTTTAACCTCTTCAATGTAAGCAGCCAATAACGCTAAGGCAGTTAAGGCAGCGGAACCAATAGCAAACCCTTTTCCGGTGGCTGCGGTGGTGTTTCCTAATGAATCCAAAGCATCGGTACGTTTGCGTACTTCTGCACCCAAACCGCTCATTTCGGCATTACCACCGGCATTATCGGCAATGGGCCCATAAGCATCGGTAGCCAACGTAATTCCTAAGGTTGATAGCATACCTACGGCCGCAATGGCTATACCGTAAAGACCCATGCTGATGTTTGCAAAACTAAAACTGGCAGCAAATAAGAAAGCTAAAATTACTGAAGTACCCACAATCAAAACAGGAATAGCTGTTGAAAGCATACCGGTACCGATACCAGAAATTATAACGGTAGCCGGACCTGTTTTTGATGAATCGGCAATTCTCTGAGTAGGCTTAAACCCTGATGAAGTATAGTATTCGGTAATTTTACCAATACCAATTCCACCAGCTAAACCAACTATCATTGAAGCCCAGATACCTGTATAATTAGGAATAGCTAAGTATTTTAAGATAATAAATGCGAATATGGCAATTAACACGGAACTAATGTTTACACCTAAGCCTAAGGCACTTAGTAGTTCTTTTTGTGAGGCACCTTCCTTGGCACGCACAAAGAAAATACCCATGATGGAAAGGATAATACCTACAGCGGCAATAACCATTGGAGCAATTACACCATTGAACTGCTGTTGAAGTCCTTGTCCGGCAAATGCAACGGCTCCAAGTGCTGCGGTGGAAAGAATGGCCCCGCAATACGATTCGTACAAGTCGGCACCCATACCGGCCACATCGCCTACATTATCACCAACGTTGTCGGCAATAGTAGCAGGGTTACGGGCATCGTCTTCAGGAATACCGGCTTCTACTTTACCAACCAAATCAGCACCTACGTCGGCCGCTTTGGTAAAAATACCCCCACCCACACGGGCAAATAAGGCTTGTGTTGAAGCTCCCATACCGAATGTTAAGGTTGTGGTAGTGATAATAATTAATTTCATAGATGGATCGGCAGCAATTGTTTTTGTTGTTTCTGAATCCAATGCTCCAATTACATATTGTAATGCGTAAAACCAAATGGAAATATCGAGCAATCCTAACCCCACAACAACCAATCCCATAACAGCTCCCGAGCGGAAAGCCACCCTTAACCCATCATTTAACGAACGTTGAGCGGCATTTGCTGTTCTTGCTGAAGCATAAGTGGCAGTTTTCATTCCAAAGTAACCCGATAAACCGGAGAAAAAACCGCCCGTGATAAATGCAAAGGGCACCCATGGATTTTGTACTTCGAGTACATAAGCCATGATGGCAAATATTATAGTAATAACTACAAATACAATGGTAACCACTTTGTATTGTTGTTTTAAGTAGGCCATGGCACCTTCGCGCACATACTGGGCAATTTTTTTCATTGTATCAGTGCCTTCACTTTCCTTCATCATTTGTTTAAAGAAATAATAGGCAAACGCTAGTCCTATAACGGATGCAACAGGAACTAGCCAAAATAATCCATTGAAGTTTTCCATTTTTTTATTGTTTTAGATGATTAATTTTGGGTGTTATTAATTTATTAAGTTTTGAATTAAATTATATGGTATCAATTATTAAAAAACCTGTTTTTATTTTTGCTCAAACCTATAATCCATGCTTATTAATCAGTAATGACTGAATTTACCCAACTTCAACAATTTTATTTCTTACTCAAAACACCAATCCCTTTTGCTGATATTTTTTTTTGCAGCCACCAAATTATAAAAAACTTATAGAATACAGGCTATGTTTTTAAAAAGCATTTTGTTTTTTGAATACTATGTTTACCAATTGGGTAGAATACTTGTTGAAACCCTTGTATTATTTAGCTTCTTTGTGTTAATTTAGATTCAAACTAAATTACAAGTAAGTGTTTTAGTATTGGTTATTTGCTCTCCCAAAAGTAGGAAGCCCTTTTGTTTTTGATTTTTTCTATTGTGTTTTGACAGGGCAACCGCATTTATGAACGAAAAATTTGAAATTCCCATTTTCGGCACATATATTATACATTATTCCAATTTAACCCGCTTTATTCATACCTGAGCACAGCGAAAGGTGTGAATGTGCGAT
>DYQV01000672.1 GCA_020719105.1 Rikenella microfusus | reverse complement strand
TTATCAAAACAGGAAAGAAAAAACCGAATGAATTAGGGCAAGTTTTTCATTATGATATATACGGAAAACGTGAATTGAAATATGATTTTCTTTTAGATAACACTTTGAAAAGTGTACCGTACAAGGAACTTGTAAATACTCAACCAAATTTCTTTTTTACCTCAAAAGATTTTGTTGAAGAAAAAACATACAGTAAAGGGTTTTCAATTCCTGAATTATTTCCTCTTAATTCATTAGGACTTCTTACTAAAAGGGACGACTTATCCGTTGATTTTGACCAACAGAATTTAGAAGATAAAATAACTTATTTTTTGGACGAGACAAAATCCGTTGATGAAGTTTGCAAAAGGTTCAATTTAGTTATTAAAGACAAAGATAAATGGGATGCAAACCTAACAAGAAGCAATGTTTCAAAATCAGATATTAAAGAACAAATAAGAAACTTTCAATATCGTCCATTCGACAATAGAAAAGTTTTTTATAATTCCTATTTCGTTGCAAGACCAAACACAAAAGTATTGGGGCATTTCATAAAAGAAAATGCAGGTTTAATTATTTGCAGGCAAGGACAGGCAGTTGGTGGCGATGAATGGAATGTTGTTTTTACTTGTAAATATTTGACTGACCAAAATATTTACCGAAGAGGCGGTGGTACAGTTTTTCCTCTTTATCTCTATCCAGAAACCAACCCTTCGGCAGGCTCAGGACAGGCTACCCAACAAACCATTGGGCATACTTCGACAAGCTCAGCACCAGAAAGAACGTCAAACCTAAACCCTGAAATAGCATTAAAAATAGCGAGAAGTATCCGCTATATGTACGATGCCAATGTTAGCTCTGTCAATTCTACTTACAGAGATACAGGTGTAACATTAATAGCTCCGCTCGATATTCTCGACTATATCTATGCTGTTTTGCATTCGCCAACTTATCGAGAGAAATACAAAGAGTTTTTAAAAATTGATTTTCCACGCATTCCATATCCTAAAAATGCCAAAATATTTTGGCATTTGGTAAAATTAGGCGGAGAAATTCGGCAAATTCATTTATTGGAAAGCCCAATAGTTGAGAAATATATTACTCAATACCCGATTGATGGCGATAATGTGGTAATCAAACCTAATTATCAAAACGGTAAAGTTTACATTAATGACACGCAGTATTTTGATAATGTTCCCGAAACGGCTTGGAATTTCTATATTGGTGGCTATCAGCCAGCCCAAAAATGGTTGAAAGACAGAAAAGAACGTAAACTGGAATTTGAGGATATTTTGCACTATCAGAAAATTATTGTTGCCCTTACCGAAACTGACAGATTGATGAAAGAGATTGATAAAATTGATATTGAGTGAAATTAACAAAACAATTCAAAGAAAAAAGAAGTTTGCCCCGATGGAAGCCCTGTCCAAAATGTGTTTGATATT
>DYQV01000671.1 GCA_020719105.1 Rikenella microfusus | reverse complement strand
ATCTCAAATCTCAAATCTCAAATCTCAAAATAATGTGACTTATGGAATATAACAACCTGAAATTTAGTACAGCAAAAAGCATTAAAGTGCTGGGTACCGGTTGCAGCAAATGCAAATCGTTGGAAAAAGCCACCTTGCAGGCGGTGGAAGAATTAAAACTGAATGCCGTGGTTACTAAAGTGGAAGACATTGTGGAAATTATGAAATATGGGGTTATGTCCACTCCTGCATTGGTAGTTGACGAAAAAGTGCTGGTGTATGGGAAAGTACCCAGCTCCAATGAAATAAAAGAGTTACTAACCAAATGACAGAACCTATGAAAACAATGAAATGGATGTTCATGGCAATCTTAATTATCACTCAGTTACCGGCATGCAATGCGCCGTCATCTGACGCTAAAAAGGCTTCCGCTGAAAAACAGATAACGGAAAACAATGGGGTGCAGGTGTATTATTTTCATTACACCCGGCGCTGCACTACTTGCAATAACGTGGAAATTGTAACCAAGCAAGCATTGGTGGAATATTACGGTGTAAAAGTGCCTTTTACTTCGGTGAATTTGGATGAGGCAGCTTCTGAATCGCTTGCCAAAAAACTGACCATTGAAGGACAAACACTGTTAATTGTAAGTGGCGAAAAGAAGTTTGATTTAACCAACGATGCATTTTTAAATGTCAACGGAAAACCGGAAAAATTAAAAGCATTGTTAAAGCAAACCATCGATCCAATCTTGTAAAAGGCTATGGAAGCTCTTCAACAGCTATTGGAAACTACTCAGTTGCCTTTGCTTTCAGCATTTTTATTGGGCTTAATGACGGCAGTCAGCCCGTGTCCGCTGGCTACCAATATTACGGCCATAGGATTCATCAGTAAAGATATTGAAGACCGGAATAGGGTATTCATCAGTGGACTGATTTATACTTTGGGTAGAGCATTCACTTACACAGCTATTGGATTGGCATTTTTCTTTGGAGCCGGAAAGTTTGGTCTGTCAGGATTCCTGCAGCAATATGGCGAAAAGATTATGGGTCCTTTATTACTTGTGATTGGGTTATTCATGTTAGGAATTTTAACATTGAATTTCCCCGGCATGTCGAAACTTACCGATAAGGTAGGCACGAAAAGCCGTAACAGTTTTTGGGGCGCTTTTTTATTGGGAGTGGTTTTTGCCTTAGCATTTTGCCCATACAGTGGCGTGCTCTATTTTGGAATGCTCATTCCCATGACTGTATCCAGTGCCAGCGGTTTATATTTACCTTTAGTTTTTGCCATAGCTACGGGTCTTCCGGTGATACTTTTTGCCTGGGTAATTGCTTACTCCATTGGTTCTCTGGGTAAGTTTTATAACCGGTTAAAGAGTTTTGAACTTTGGTTCCGTCGGGTAATTGGTGTTGTATTTATGGGTGTGGGAGTTTACTATATAA
>DYQV01000670.1 GCA_020719105.1 Rikenella microfusus | reverse complement strand
TAGTAGACGATAATAATTCTTATTGAACTTTGTTCTAAATTCCCAAATCACTTCACCCGCTTTATTCATACCTGAGCACAGCGAAAGGTATGGATGTGTGCAGGAATGAGGGCTGCAAAGCGGAAAAACCCCGATTTAGCTACACCCAAAATTGGGAGTTTTTATTTTCCCAATTTTGAGGTGCAGCTTAATCGTCAGGATTATTCATGAATAATCCGGGTTCATTGAGTTTTTGAAATAATTCAGGGTCATTTACCAATTGCGCTTTCCTTGCGTTATAATAAATCTTAGTTCTTGTTTTTTCGTCCAAAGATTCGACAAAATCAGATGCTTCACCAAGAAAGTCAACTTTAAATTTTCTATTCATTCTTTTTGAACAAAGATACAGGTTTCTTATTTAGGAAACAAGTTTTTTGATATATAGTTCGTTTCATTCGCTGCCGCACAACGGTTGAGGCTATATGCAGTAAGGGATTGCGGGCTACTTACCTGTCTAGTTACACCAAAGTTTGAGCGGGGCAGAATGCTTGAATTACCACTGAAACCCTTATTGCATATAGCCTTTGTTGGCAACTGGTGTTAATTCATATCCATCTGTTTATCATTTATTTAGCTTTTATTTTAAAGTCATTATCAAACTGAACCAACCTATCCACGAAGCACAACTTTATTTTGTTTTTTTGAGCGTGGGCAATCCTAAAACCGTCCTGAAAGGCGGTTACTCGGGCTGGAGAGGCGGAAGCTCTTTTGCATCCCGAAAGCTTTCGGGATTGGTTTGAGCGTTGGCTCGTGCGGGCTTGCAAATGTGCTTACGACTGTGGGGTGGCTAATCATTTCTCCCATATAACACTAATTATTGTTTTATACTGTTTTATTGGAACGCAATACTCGAAAAAATCAGTATCCTTATCATACTTATTTAAATTACACCAAGTTGATTTCGATATAAGTTGAGCCTTTTCACTTCCACTATAAATAAATTCATAGTCTGCATTTATATATTCCATTGCAACTGAATCATCAGGGGGAGCCAACTTAGTAATATCCTTTATCCAATAAGTCCAATTACAAGTTTTATCCCAATATTTAACTATCCCATTATAGATAAAAACAGCAAGTAATGGATGAATGTCAAGTTGTAAGCATCTAAAAACAGTCGAAGTTATGCTAGTTTTGAATCTTTCAGATAAATATTTAATTAAGTCTGGAGAAAAGGGCTTGCCAAGAGTTTCATTTCGGAAAATTTGTTCAGGCATAAGCAATTCAGATGCAAAATCATTAGCTTCCCATTCCTGTATGCCTTTTTTTAACTGAGCTTCTGTACTAACAAACCAGTTTAAGGTATTTGAGTTTTCATTGTGTACTTCAATCTTTTCATGCATTAGAAAATGACCAACTTCATGAGCAATGGTAAAACGTTTTTTTGA
>DYQV01000130.1 GCA_020719105.1 Rikenella microfusus | reverse complement strand
TTGAGAAAAAACAATCAATTTTTTATTTTTTCACTTTCAAAATCCTTTTTAAAATCAGAAACCCTTAATTGAAAGGCAATCAAGGGTTTCTGATTTAAAAAAAAATGACAAAAACAATAGTATTACTCCCACTCAATAGTTGCCGGTGGTTTAGAACTTATATCGTAAACAACCCTATTTATTCCTTTTACCTGGTTAATAATCTTATTAGAAACCTTAGCTAAAAAATCATAAGGTAAATGTACCCAGTCGGCGGTCATTCCATCCGTTGAAGCCACAGCCCGTAATGCCAATACATTTTCATAGGTACGCTCATCACCCATAACCCCTACCGAATTGGCATTTAATAAGATGGCTCCTGCTTGCCATACTTTATCGTACAATCCATCTTCTTTAAGTGCATTGATATAAATCTCATCGGCATCTTGCAAAACCTGCACTCTTTTAGGTGTAATTTCACCTAAAATACGGATGGCTAACCCAGGCCCAGGAAAAGGATGACGGCCTAAAATGCTCGGGTCTATCTCCAATGCTTTGCCTACCCTACGAACCTCATCTTTAAACAACAAATTCAAAGGTTCCACAATTTTCAGTTTCATCTTTTCGGGTAAACCACCAACGTTATGGTGCGATTTTATAGTTGCCGATGGTCCATTTACCGAGATGGATTCAATCACATCGGGATAAATAGTGCCTTGTGCCAACCACTTTACATCTTGAATTTTATGGGCTTCTTGATCAAAAATCTCGATAAAGTTCTTTCCGATACTTTTCCGCTTCGTTTCGGGTTCAGTAATTCCAGCCAAATCGCGGTAAAATAACTCCGCAGCATCCACACCAATCACATTCAATCCCATGTGTTTGTATGAATCCAAAACTTGAGTAAATTCATTTTTCCGAAGCAATCCGTTATCAACAAAAATGCAGGTCAGGTTTTTTCCTATTGCTTTGTGCAGCAATATTGCAGCTACGCTGGAATCAACACCGCCCGATAAACCAAGTACCACTTTATCACTTCCCAGTTTTTCACGCAATCCTTTAATGGTTGTTTCCACAAACGAATTAGGAGTCCAATCTTGCTTGCAACCACATACGGTTACTACAAAATTTTTCAAAATAACCATTCCTTCGCTACTATGATATACTTCCGGATGAAATTGAATCCCAAAAGTAGTTTCTCCTTCAATGGTAAATGCTCCTACTTTCACATCAACAGTACTGGCTATAATCTGATAATTCGAAGGAATTTTGGCAATGGTATCACCATGGCTCATCCATACCTGGGAATTATTACTAACTCCTTTAAATAATATATGTTCAGTATTTACATGCTGCAAATTGGCCCTTCCATATTCCCGATGTTTCGATGGCATCACTTCTCCGCCATAATTGTGGGCTAAAAACTGGGCTCCATAGCAAACGCCTAATAAGGGTAACAAACCTTTAATTTTCGATAAATCGGGAATCAATGCGTTCTCATCACGCACGGAAAAGGGACTTCCAGAAAGAATCACACCTTTAGTATTGGCATCAATTGTAAAATGGTTATAGGGATGTATTTCGCAATACACATTTAATTCACGCACTCTGCGGGCAATCAACTGGGTATATTGAGACCCAAAATCGAGAATAAGGATTTTTTCTTGCACTCTATAGAAAGTTTAAGACTATTAGCAATTACAAATTTCGCCAAAGATAATTATAAATATCAATTTGAAAATTTCATATTTATAAAGTCAATAGTGAGATTTAAAATAAAAATTGAACAAAATTGTAAAATATCTATGTGTAAAAAACACACTATTAGTAAGAGCTTGCGATGATTTTCATTAAAAAATACCAAATTGCCTACTGTATTATACTTTGAAAATTCATTTAGGTTTCTTAAATTTGATTAAGGGTGGTCTAATCTCACACTATTGTTTTAAACTTCAAAGCAATTACTTTTTCATAAATAAAAATTATGGATTCTTTAAAAGTAGGCATTATCGGTTTTGGATTATCAGGGAGAGTTTTTCAGGCGCCTTTTTTACATGTAAACCCGAAGTTTTTGTTAGCAAAAATATGTTCTTCCCGTAAAAGTGAAATCAACAAATTGTACCCTGAGGTTGAAGTCGTAAATGATGAAAAAGATATTTTAAACGATCCTTCCATAGATTTGGTAGTAATATCTTCACCCAATACCCATCATTTTCGACAAGCCAAAGCAGCTTTACTAAATGGTAAGCATGTGATTGTTGAGAAACCATTTGTTACCAATCTTGATGAAGGAAACCAGCTTATTGATTTGGCTCAAAAGCAAGACAAAGTGTTGGCTGTTTTCCACAATCGCAGATGGGATGGCGATTTTAAAACCGTTAAAAATATTATTGATTCAGGTAAACTTGGCACTATTTCAGAATATGAGGTACATTTTGATAGATTCCGGCCTGATGACGACATGAGCAATTGGCGCAGTCATAATCTGTCAGGCAGTGGTGTTTTTTTTGATTTAGGCCCTCACCTAATTGATCAGGCTTTAGCTTTATTCGGAATGCCAAAAGCAGTTTTTGGCGATATCCGCATAGCCCGTTCTGAGGGTTTGGTAGATGATACTTTTGAAGTAACCTTATACTATGAGCACCATCGGGCAAAATTAAAAGCAGGTGTAATTGTAAAAGAATTAGGTCCACATTTCATTATTCATGGCAACAAGGGCTCCTATGTAAAATACGGACTCGACCCACAGGAAAATTTACTAAAAGAGGATGCCTTGCCTATTGGCGATGATTGGGGAAGGGATAATGAAGAGATGCACGGTATTTTAAATGGTTTGCAAAATGGCCAAGATGTCCGTAGGCGACATAAAACCATGAACGGAAATTATATGGGCTTTTTTGACAATGTTTATGAAGCCATAACTCAAGGAAAACCTTTGATGGTTTCGTCTGAAACTGCCTTAAATACAATTCGCATAATACTTGCAGCAATGGAAAGCTCCAAACTACAGAAAGTACTAACCTTATAATAATAGCTGAAATGGATCAAATTGAAAAAAATGAAATTTCGCGCCGAAAGTTTATCAAAAACATGGCAATAACAACGGCAGGATTAACCATTCTGCCAAGTACGGTTTTTTCTGGTTTAGGGAAAATTGCCCCAAGTGATAAATTGAACATAGCCGTTATTGGTATTGGCGGAGTGGGTAATACCAACCTAAAAAACGTGGCAGCAACTGAGAACATTGTTGCCCTTTGCGATACCGACTGGAAATACGCTAAACACGTGTTCGATGAAAATCCAAATGCCAAACGATACAGCGATTACAGGAAAATGTTCGATGAAATGGGAAAAAGTATTGATGCTGTTATAATTGCTACTGCCGACCATACCCATGCAATTATTGCTGCTCAAGCCATGGCAATGGGCAAACATGCCTATGTTCAAAAACCATTGACCCACACCGTTTACGAATCACGTTTGCTGACCAAGTTAGCCGAAAAATACAAATTAGCAACCCAAATGGGTAACCAGGGAAGCTCTGGTGATGGAGTGCGCAGAACTTGTGCCTGGTTATGGGCTGGCGAAATTGGCGATGTAACCAAAGTGGAAGCATTTACCGACCGTCCTATATGGCCTCAAGGCTTACCACGCCCATCTCAAGGCGAATGGGTACCCGAAACATTGAACTGGGATGCTTTTATAGGACCTGCTAAAATGCGGCCATACAACTCAATTTATACTCCTTGGAATTTCCGCGGATGGTGGGACTTCGGTACCGGAGCATTAGGCGATATGGCCTGCCACATTTTGCACCCTGTTTTTGTGGGGTTAAAATTGCAATACCCAACAAAAGTACAAGGTAGTTCAACCTTATTATTAACCGATTCTTGCCCAACCGCACAAACAGTAAAAATAACATTCCCAGCTCGAACCAGTGCCGATAAGAGAGTTAAAATTAAACTTCCTGAAGTTACGGTTCAATGGTTCGATGGTGGATTAAAACCTAACATGCCTGATAAATGGCCAGCCGGAAAAGATATGAATGATTCGGGAGGTGGGGTAATCTTCCACGGTACAAAAGGTAAATTAATTTGCGGTTGCTATGGCGTAAATCCTTGGATTCTTCGTCCAGATGGTTCTATTGATAAACCTGAATTGCCAATGGTTGGGCGTGAAATAAAAATTAGTCATGAAATGGATTGGGTCCGTGCTAGTAAAGAGTCTCCTGAAAGTCGCGTGAAAACAGCTTCAGATTTCTCCGAAGCAGGACCTTTTAATGAAATGGTAGTTATGGGCGTTTTGGGTGTTCGCTTACAAAGTTTGAACAAAGAACTTGAATGGGATGGACCAAACATGCGCTTTACCAACATTGGTGAAAATGAAACCATCAGTACTGTTATTTCCGATGGATTCAAAATTCACGATGGCCACCCAACATTCGATAAAACATGGACAGACCCTGTAAATGCTATTCAATTCTCGCAAGAATTGATTAAACATGAATACCGTGATGGTTGGTCGTTGCCCGAAATGCCTAGTTAATTAATAACCTTAAAATAATATTAATATGAAAAATTTATCATTTATAATTAGTGTACTAGTTATGGTTTTATTATCCTCATGTGGTGAACAAAAAGTTGAACCAAACCAATTAACAAAAGAAGAAAAAGCGGACGGTTGGCAGTTGGCATTCGACGGTAAAACCACCGATGGATGGCATGGGTATGGGAAAGATCATTTCCCCGCAGCTTGGATCATTGAAGACGATGCCCTTAAATGCCAAGGTTCTGGAAGAGGTGAAGCCGGTGCAAAAGACGGCGGTGACATTCTTTATGGCAAGAAGTTTAAAAATTTCCACTTAAAATTGGACTGGAAAATTTCCACAGGTGGCAACTCCGGTATATTCTACCTTGGACAGGAAACTCCCGAATATGATTTCATTTGGAAAACTGCTCCCGAAATGCAGGTTTTGGATAACGAAGGTCATCCCGATGCAAAAGCCGGTATAAAAGGTAATCGCCAGGCCGGTTCGTTGTACGACCTCATTTCAGCAGTTCCTCAAAATGCAAAACCAGCCGGTGAATGGAACTCTATTGAGATTAAAGTATATAAGGGTTCTGTTTGGCACATCCAAAATGGTGTTACCGTATTGGAGTACCATTTGTGGGTACCTGAATGGAATGAATTAGTTGCTGGAAGTAAATTCCCAGGCTTAAACCCAACTTGGGCTGATGTTGCCTCTGAGGGTTTTATTGGGTTGCAAGACCATGGCGACGATGTTTGGTTCCGCAATATTAGAGTCAAAGAGTTATAATACACAGCCTTGTATAACATCGCTGTTTAAGAAAAGCGGTGAGGTTTTTTTATTCGTTAATAACAACCTAAAATGAAAAACAACATGAAAAAAAATGCCCTTCTACTATTTGTTGCTTTGATTGCTGTTTCAACATTTTCATGCAGCAAACCGGAAGTAAAAAAAGAAATAGGCCTTCAGCTATATTCATTGCGCGATGATATTGACAAAGACGTTCCGGGAGTAATAAAGAAAGTTGGTGAAATGGGTTACACTTTTGTGGAAACAGCAGGCTATGGCGATGGCAAGATTTACGGAATGGATCCTGCCGAATTCACCAATTTGTGTAATGAAAACGGTTTGAAAGTTCTGTCGGCTCATACCGGCCAATCGTTACCCGATTCAGCAAATTGGGAAAGTTGCATGGCTTGGTGGGATGTGTGTATCGATGCTCACGTTGCCGCCGGTGTTAAATATATTGTTCAGCCCTGGATGGACCAATACGGATATGGTTCGTTGACTGATTTGAAAAAGTATTGCGACTACTTCAATGCTGTTGGCGAAAAATGTGCAGCCAAAGGCATCAAATTTGGCTACCACAACCACGATAAAGAATTCGAAGAAGCTGGAGGAACGATTCGTTACGATTACATGCTTCAAAATACAGATCCAGCTAAAGTTTTCTTCCAACTTGACCTTTATTGGATTATGAAAGGCGGAAAGTCAGCGGTCGATTATTTCAAAAAATATCCGGGCCGTTTTCTGCTTTGGCATGTTAAAGATGAAACTGAATTGGGCCAAAGTGGTTTAATGGATTTTAAAACCATTTTTGAAAACGCTGAAGTAGCGGGCTTAGAATACATTGTAGTTGAAGTTGAACGGTACAATTTTACACCACTCGAAAGCGTGAAAAAAAGCTACGACTTTTTGAAAGCTGCTGAATATGTAAAATAAATAGGTATTGTTTTTATATCAATAGCGGATGACCTGTCTAAAATTCATGTTGTCCGCTATTTTCTTTTTCCAAAGCACATACCATTAACTCAAAAATAAAAGGTTCAAATAATGAATCCACTCCGAAAAGCTAAAAAACCCCAAATTAGTCATCCGATGAATTTCTAATTAGCAGATTACCAGTTAAATATAATCTCCGATTTTAATAATTGATTCATCGGATGACTTTTCGGAGCGGACTCAATAATTAAATATCAAAAAGTTGAAGTTTTTAAAAACGGTACTTTCGTTTCAAATTTTATTCGTGATAATTACTACAACTATGGGTCAAAGTAAGATAGGTATTTTTGACAACAATACGGATATAGGAAATTGCAAAAACAGAGAAATCGCTTTTAAAAAACCCGCCACGGCGGGTTTAATATGAATAGCCCCGGCTGGTTGCTGAGCCAGTCGAAGCATAAGCCGGGGTATATGGATTTGCGGTATAAAATCGGCGCAAGCACTACCTTTTAATTGAAAATATGCGGAATCCATGCGCCGAAAATAGGAATTCAATATTGAAATTCTTAAAAGCGATTTCCCTGGGGAGAG
>DYQV01000669.1 GCA_020719105.1 Rikenella microfusus | reverse complement strand
CACATTCTAAAATATACATCCAGCCCTTCATATCAATTCCAAAATTGAGTTAATAATATTGCTTACCGAACCCTTATCCATTTTAGAAAAGGCAAACCATTTTTTGCCTAAATCTTTAAGTGAAGCTCCCAAATGATACACTTCGTTGTTGTCGATTATCAGAAAGCGGTCGTGGCTCGAGGCAAAATCTTTGAATTCGAAATTGCCGTACTGTTCGTTGGCTTTATGCAGGTCTAATTGCAGTTGCTTGTTCGCCGATTTTGTGAGCAAAAGTACTTTCACATCCTTGTTCTTTTTGGCGAGATGCGTGAGCGTGGTTTCGTCTATGTAATTGTCTATAAGTACAATATTCTGCTGTGCCGAACGGATAATTCTCGAAGCCAATTCGTAGGCATCGAACACTTGTCCGTCGTAAAACACCCCTTGCGTGGGAATAAGGTGGGTGCTTATTTGCAAATCTATTTGTTCAACTTTGCTTTTTATGTTTTCCAAATTATCTTCCAAGCGGTTCATTCGGTTATTAATTGAATAACCTTTCAATAAATAGTCTTTTAGAATTTTACTTGCCCAAATTCTAAATTGAGTGCCTTGCTTTGAATTTACTCGATAGCCTACCGATAGAATTGCATCAAGATTATAATATTCAATTTCTCGTTTTACTTCACGACCGGCTTCAATTTGAACTGTTGCATTTTTTGCAACAGTTGCATCATAGCTTAATTCTCCCTCTGCAAAAATATTTCGGAAGTGCCTTGAAATAACAGATTTATCTCTATCAAAAAGCTGAGCTATTTGATTAAGAGAAAGCCAAACGGTTTCTTCATCGATTTTTACCTCAATATGTTCGGCAAGTTCGTTAGGACGGTATAGTATAATTTCGTTTTTCATTTATCAAATCAAATCTTTTATTAAATCCAATATTTCTGCACTTTCTTCGTCCAATGCTTTCATTTCTTCCAAAATCTCGTGTGGTGAGCGTAGCCGAACCACTTCTTTTTTATTGGGGTTCTTTACGCTCAGGTCCACTTCGGCTCCGCTCAGTGTCCCAACATCTATTGTCCAAGAGTTTTCACTGTCGCCAAAAGTTTTTTGCAGTTCAACAAATTCTGCCAAATCGTTTTCGTTGAGCGGATTGGTTTTACCCAAATTTCTATCAAGGTTCAACGAGTAAAACCAAACGTTGCGTGTGGGTTTTCCTTTTTCAAAAAACAAAACAACGGTTTTTACACCTGCACCAGTAAATGTTCCTCCGGGCAAATCTAACACCGTGTGCAGATTGCAACTTTCCAATAAAGTTTTACGAATGGCAACGGTGGCATTGTCGGTATTGCTTAAAAAAGTGTTTTTAATTACTACACCTGCTTTACCACCTGCTTTCAGAATTTTAATAAAGTGCTGCAAAAACAAACTGGCGGTTTCGCCCGTTTT
>DYQV01000668.1 GCA_020719105.1 Rikenella microfusus | reverse complement strand
AAAGTGGCACCATTTGACCGAAAAGGGTGGCACTGTTTGACCGAAATAGCCAGTTCGTTCGCATAAGGTTCCATAGCCGAAATATGTGTTCACGTATATTGCTCATTTAATATAAAAAACCAAACATCCATAAAGGGATAGTCCGGTTAATTCCGGTTTCTATAGTGTCTTTTACCAAATATGCTTGCGTTAGACCACTTATTTGTTGACGGGTTTTGTTTTTTCCTCCAATTTCAAAGATGTAGTTATCATTAATTAAAAAATCTCCGGCCTTAGGCAAATTTATTTTGTGATGGTACCCTAGTTGATTTATGAAGAAGGTTTCCCTCAGGTTTCCGGTTTCGGCATTTTCTTCTGCTATGGCATATAATAAATTGGTATTGCGCAGGTATAATTTCTCCGGTTTACTTAATTGGCTTATGCCTTTATTGCTTTGTTGTAACTGAATGATTAAATGTGCTTTTTCCAGTATCTCCAACGCTTTTATCATAAAGGGGCGCGAGAGTTCAATTTTTTCGCTTAATTTGCTGATATTGGGTGTAAAGGGTACACTTGTGGCTACTGCAAAAAGTAATTTTTTTAGTTTTACAATGTGGTTATAATCCAGGTTTTCAATGGCGACTATGTCCACATCCATTATGAGTTGTATGGTGCTCATAACTTTTTGATAGTAATCTTCAATTCCTTCAATAAAATAGGGGTACTGGCCATATTTCAGGTATTTGTTATATTCAAATACAGGTTTTATCTTCTTTATTAAGCTGAAAGCAATTTCTTGATGGTTTACTATGATTTCATCCAATTTTAAAACGGGAATTATAATCTGACTTTCTAATTCAATAAATTCGCGCAACGATAATTCCGGCAACTCAAAGGATATTGCTCTGCGGCTTAAGTCTGATTCTGCCTGCAAAATAGTAAGAATGGAAGAAGAAGTAAAAATAATTTGAATGCTTGGAAAATCATCATAGATTAACTTTATTTCCCGCGACCAATTGGGATATTTGTGAACCTCATCAATTAATAAATGCTTACCATTATTTAGGATGAATTGTTCAGCCAAACTGTAAAGTGTATTTTTTGTAAAGAAAAGGTCATCCATGGCAAAATAAAGCACCGTGTTATTCTTGGGTAGATACTTTTTGGCAAATTGCAAAAGCAGGGTTGTTTTTCCTGTGCCTCTTGCTCCTTTTATGGCAATTAAACGATGTTTAAATAAATTTTCACGAATTAAAAACCGATGAAATGTTAAATCTATTTCTTCAATTTTTTGGTTCGATTTCAAAAGTAATTTTTCCATAAAATGTTATTTATTATTTACAAATATAACATATAATTGTTATTAATCAATACCAAAAACGACGATATTTTATAATTCCTAATATCCATGCTTTCTTCTGAACGAATACTGTTTTATTTTCTTTCATAA
>DYQV01000129.1 GCA_020719105.1 Rikenella microfusus | reverse complement strand
AAGAGGTTCTTTATCAGTTTTTTAAAAAGAAAATCGAAAAAGGTGAAATAATTATAATTGACAAAGTGCTTGAAGAGTGTACATACAATTCTAAAGGTATTGTGATATCAACTCTAAATTACTTGAATGATAAGGGATTTCTTAAATCAGCAAAAGTTCCATTCAAGACTGATTCATTATTAGCACCATCGCCAGC
The DNA here is from genome assembly GCA_020719105.1 of Rikenella microfusus. Classification (GTDB taxonomy): domain Bacteria; phylum Bacteroidota; class Bacteroidia; order Bacteroidales; family SZUA-534; genus GWE2-40-63. Next base: position 6,633 of record DYQV01000129.1, on the reverse strand, counting down.
TAAATTTCTTAGACAGGTAGAGAGTCAATTCGTAAATACTATTGTCAGAAAACAGAGAAAACTTACAGATACTGAATTTGAAAACCAAAAAAACACTTTCCTCAATAATGCTGATATGAAGCAAATCATACCTTGCTTAAATTTGCAAAAGGAAGAAGAAAAAGTTGTTTTAGTAACAGAAGAGACTGAAAGCAGCAATGACAATAAACTTTTTAAAAAGATTCCAGCAATCTGTAAAGAACTGAATATTGACACTTTAACTTTACCTGAATTATTAGAAAAATATGACGGTATTGATATTGACTTTCAATAAAAACCTACGCCCAACAAAAGTTAGTGAAATACCTACACGCAATTAATCGGATTTGGCAATTTCATAAAAATAGGGTTTATTCCCAATTAAACTCAATAGCTGTAAAAGGTTGTCCCATAGATAGGTGACTGGTAATCCGATAGGAAACCTGCTTGCAATTGCACAATTCAAGTGCCCGCATACACCATCCTGCAAAACGGTACTCGGTAGCTTTGGTTATTCCGTTAAACGATTTAATTTTAAAAACCACTTGTTTTTTCGAAGTCTCGGTAACTTCAATCTCCGACGGATTATAAAAAGCCTGCATCATATTGGTAGCCCGTTTCATGAGATATTGAGGGGTTGCCACCAATAAAAATACCTTGTAAACTCCTGTGAGTGTGGTTTCGGCGCTAAAACGGCCCATCTCCTCACCTGCTTTTTGAGCATTTCGGTTGTAAAACAACTCTACTATTTTTTCCATGGGTACATAATAGGTTGTTTTTATATCGTGCCATTTTCCCACATCCATTAGACCCGAATAAATAGTTTGGGATTCGTTAGGTAAGCTTTGAATCCATTCATTGAACCGTTTTGGAAATTTTTCCTTTACAAAATCGCGGGTAGCTTTTATTCCGGTACCTTTTACTTCCATACTCTTTATTTTAAACTAAGACTTCAATTAATACGGTACCTAAAATAGATATTTATTTGATCATACCCAAGGAGTCAAAAAAAATTTGTGAAACCGCAATATGCCTGTACGGATAGAGGAAGCAATTTCTTAAACAGTTATTGATAAAATTAGTAAATGCACCATTAATCGTTCAAATTTTGTAAATAGTAGGAAATGTTATTAAATTTTAATTAAAATTGTTGTAATCATAATCGTTGAATCAATAATTCCCAGCCATGAAATTGAATAACACGTTTATACTATTCGTAATATTACTGGTTGCCACTGTCTTACGCTTTTGGAACTATTTTTCAGTACCCCTTACTTATGATGAATTCAGTGCACTTTTCCGCACCCAGTTTAGCAATTTTAACGAACTGATTGAAAAAGGGGTAAAAGTGGATGGCCATCCGGCAGCCATTCAAATATTTCTTTTCTACTGGGTAAAAATAGTGGGCTTTAACAATTGGCTGGTAAAGCTACCTTTTGCGTTAATGGGATTGGGTTCCATCTACTTCATCTTTCGAATTGGTAAAGCCTGGCACAATGAAACCGTTGGTTTGCTGGTTGCTGCCTTAGTTTCAACCATACAGTTTCATGTAATGTATAGCCAGATAGCCCGACCTTATATCAGCGGCCTTTTCTTTTCAATGGTCATGGTTTTTTACTGGACCCAATTGATAAAAGAACCGCAAGTTACGTGGATTCGAAATGGAATCTTGTATGTTTTATCGGCTTCGCTTTGTGCCTACAATCATCATTTTAGCTTATTATTTGCAGCTTTAGTTTGGCTCAGCGGATTATTCTTTTTGAACCGGAAATTAGTTGGAAAGTATCTATTAGCCGGTTTCCTGATTTTTATTTTATACATCCCCCATCTTCCCATCTTCTTTTATCAGCTAAGCATTGGCGGTGTTGAGGGCTGGCTTGGGAAGCCGGAACCTGAATTTCTTATCACCTTTATTCAATACCTGCTCAACTATTCTTTATTATCGCTAATTCCAATAATATGCCTAGTAATTTGGGGAATTTTCACCACAAAAACCAAATTTTTCCGGATGCGCTACTTTCTACTTTCGCTGAGCTGGTTTTTGATTCCGTTCTCAATCGCTTACTATTATTCCATTTATGTGAATAGTGTACTCCAATTTTCAGTGCTCATCTTTAGTTTTCCTTTTCTGTTTCTGGTACTTTTTGGGCACATTCCTCTACAATCGGCAAAAGTTAATCTAGGGCTGGTTATACTAATTCTTGCTGTAAATACCTTTTCATTGGTAAAAGAACGTCGCCATTATCAGATGTTTTACCAATCGCCTCACGAGCAATTAGTTACCGATTTTAAGAAAGTTACTGAAAGCAAACCCAATACCCTTTCAATTATTGATTTGGATGCTGATATTACCCGGTACTATTTAAAAGAACAGGCTTTGGATTCCAATTTTATATGGTTCCAATCGTTTACTAAGGAATCTGATTTTGTTAACTTTTTAGCCAAACAAAGCCAACAATGTGAAACCCTGTATTTCGGTTGCTTGTCGAATAACAATCCAATGACAGTGCCCATCATCAAAGATTTTTATCCAACTTTGGTGTGGCAAAAAAACTATGCAGGCGGCACGGGTTATTTTTTCTCAAAAAAAGAACCTTCCGAAATGGCATTTATTTCAAAAGTTGACTTCGAGACAAACCGAGTTGATTATTTTTCGCCGTTTTCTATTGAAAAGTTTGTTGATTCCATCCGCTTTTCAGGAAACAAATCGTATGCAATAGACAGTTTGACGGAATGGTCGCCCGTTTTTTCAAGGCCTCTGGATGAAATTATTCGAAATGAAAACAATTTTATTGATGTTTCAGTAAAAGTGCTCGTGGAGAACAATTTTACCGATGCCACTTTAGCTGCTTCGTTGGAATCGAATGATACATCGATTTATTGGGGCGGTACCCGCTTTAGTAAGTTCATTGCAAGCGATTCCAGCAATGCCAAGTGGCAAACGGTCCATTTTAGCATTAAACTTTCCGATATCAATCAAAACCACGCCAACATCCTTTTAAAAGTTTATATTTGGAACAATCAGAAGCAGCAATTCTTGATTGATGATTTTACCATTCAGTTACGGAATGGGAATCCGATTATTTATGGGCTGCTTGAAAAAATATAAATCCAAGTTGCCTGGTACCGGTTAATCAATAAAACAATACCACATCAATTCTATTTCATTGAATGCCAAATGTATATATCTGTTTTTATTATTTCTGCCGGTTATTGGGTTTACCCAGAACTTAAGCAACCTGCGCTATAAAACGTGGCAAGTAACCGATTCCATTCAACTCGATTCGTTTTACATTATTCCTGAAAGTGAGATTATAAGCTGGAACAATACAGTATTAGCTCCAAAAATTGATTATTCTATAACTTATTCTACCGCCTGGTTCGTGCTAAAAAACGACCGGTTGAAAGGTCAATCGTTAAAAATGGCATATCGGGTCTTTCCGTTCCGTTTTTCCGATACCCTGCCTAAAGGCGGGCATCCGGAATTCAATTTCAATACCTCCCAAAAACCTGACATTGCGACTGAAAATTACCGGGATGATATTGAAAAAGAAAACACAGAATCAACACTTGAAGTAACCGGATTGCTTTCGCGGGGCATGAATTTGGGCAACAACCAGAATATGGTAATGAACTCCGATTTGAATCTACAGATTAAAGGAAAAATCACCAACCAAATTTTCATGGATGCCGTTATTGCCGATAAAAGCATTCCCATTCAACCCGACGGCTATTCACAGCAAATAAAGGAGTTCGATCAGATTTACATCCGGCTTTACGACTCCACCCATTACCTTCAAATGGGCGATGTGGATATTTCCCCTACCAATAGCTATTTTCTTCGCTTTAACCGGAAAATATTAGGCGGCGATTTTACGGCACACCAAGTGAAATCGGGTTCGGGCAAAACCGGTCGATTTAAAGCGAGTGCTGCGGTTGCCAAAGGAAATTTTAACCGCATGACTTTCAATGGGTTGGAGGGAAGCCAGGGACCTTATCCGCTACGCGGAGCCAATAACGAAACGTATGTGGTGATTTTGGCCGGTACTGAGAAAATTTATATCGACGGAATATTGCTCCAACGGGGCGAAAACTCCGATTATGTTATCAATTACAATACCGGTGAGCTTACTTTTACCTCCAAAATAATGATTACCGGCGCTACCCGCATTATTGCCGAATTTGAATATTCCGATAAAAATTACAACCGGTTTTTATTGTATTCTCAAAACGAAGTTTCCACTAAAAATGCAGCGTATCAGGTCAGCTATTTTGCCGAGGGCGATGCTAAAGACCAACCGGTAAACCAGGAGCTCACCTCAACCGACAAGCAACTACTTTCAAATGCAGGTGATAATCCCTTGGCGGCCGTTATTCCATCGTACGACAGCGTTGCTTTTGACGCCAAACGGGTATTATACAAAATTACCGATACCTTGGTGGGAGGAATTCGTTATGATTCAATTTTGGTTTACTCCACACATATTGACAGTGCATTTTACGGAGCCAGCTTTTCGTATCTGGGCGAAAATAGGGGAAACTATATTCAGGTAATTTCAGCCACCAACGGGAAAGTGTATCAGTGGGTTGCCCCGGTAAACGGCATTCCACAAGGCAGTTACGAACCCATTCAGTTGCTCATTGCTCCTCAAAAAAAGCAAATGGTGGTGGCCAAAGCAGTTTTTAAGCCCGGAAAAAATACGACTCTTGAAACGGAACTGGCTTTTTCGAACAAGGATTTGAATACCTTTTCCGATATCGGAAATCATAACAATCAGGGCTTTGCCTTTAAAAGTTCGGCAACCCAATTAATACCAGTAAAGCAATCGAAAATTGAGGCGAGGGGAAATTACGAATACCGGCAAAAAGATTTTAATCCGGTAGAACGATACCAAAGTGCTGAATTTGAGCGCGACTGGAACCTAAAAACACCGATTTACAGCGATGCCCATTTGCTGCAATCCACCGTTGGATTTAAAAATCCTACAGGTGCAAACCTTGAATTGAGCGGCGAAACCTTACAATTCCCGTCGCACTATTCCGGCTTAAAAGGTGGGTTCAACGGTACTTATACCTTGCATAAAATCACCGCACAAGCCCGGATTAGTTTGTTAAACAGTGAGGCCGATGCCGATAAAACCCGTTTCTACCGTCATAATCTGACTGTATTCCGCAAATTTGAAATTTTTAAAATGGGCGGTACCCATCAATTGGAAAATAACCGGATGCAATTGCCAACCTCAGACAGTTTGTTGGTGGGGAGCCAGAAATTTAGCCAAACCGACCTTTTTGTGCAAACATCGGACAGCGCAAAGCGGACATTCGGGTTGAACTACCGGAACCGGGCTGATTTTTTGCCCTTAACCAATCAACTGCAAAAAGCTTCTCGTTCCGATGATATATCGCTATCCATGAAACTGGCTGCAAACCCAAAAAATCAGCTTTCGGGAATCGTTACCTGGAGGCAATTTCAGGTTACCAATGACTCGTTGCTCAAAAACCTCCGCAACGACCAAAACCTACTGGGACGATTGGAACACCAATGGAACTCAGCCAAGCGGGTATTGTCGTTGAATACCTTTTATGAGATTGGTACCGGAATGGAGAACAAAAAAGAATTTTACTTTGTGGAAGTGGCTACCGGACAAGGCATATACGTTTGGGTGGATAACAACGGAAACAACTTGCCCGAACTGGATGAGTTTGAAGTTTCAGCATTCCCCAACGAAGCCAATTACATTAAAATATACATCCCTACCCGCGATTACGTAAAAGTGTATTCCAACACGTGGAATGAAACAGTGAAAATTGACCCCTCCATGACATGGAAAAGCAGCCAAGGATTTAAAAAAATGGTTTCGTTATTTAGCATCCTGCTCAATTACCGCATTCAGCAAAAACAAAGCAATCCCGACTTATGGGCGCGACTGAATCCAATGCCCCAAAACGATAACGATACCTCCTTGCAAAGCCGCAGTTCTTCGTTCCGGAACACGTTATCATTTAACCGCAACCAACGGGTATTTGGGGCCGATTATACGTTTAGCCGGCAAAACCAGAAATCGCTGCTGGTAAATGGCTTCGACAACCAATACATTCAAGCCCACGACATTAAAATACGATGGAATGTAACAGGCGAATTGCTACTACTGGTTTCGTTCAGCAAAAACCAGAAAGAGTATCAATCGGAGTATTTTACCAGCAAAAATTACCACATAAACGCAACAGAAAATACTACCACATTTCAGTGGCAGCCATCACCGAGGATTCGGACTTCGCTGGATTATAAAATAAAAAGTAAGAAAAACCAATGGGGAAATGAAACGGTGTTGCTTCAGGAATTTGGACCGGAACTAAAAATAAATTCACCCAAACAAGGATTAATTACCCTAAACATGGCAGTTATTGTGAATAACTATACCGGTGCCGAAAACAGTCCGGTAGCTTATAATATGCTGGAAGGGTATTCACCGGGCGAAAACTATAAATGGTCGGTTTATATAACCCGCAACCTGAACCAATTTTTACGGCTATCGCTCAACTACAGTGGCCGCAAGCCGGCTGATTTGAAAATTATACATACAGGGCAGGTGAGTGTGAGTGCATATTTTTGAT
>DYQV01000128.1 GCA_020719105.1 Rikenella microfusus | reverse complement strand
TTTCCCAATATTGAGGTGTAGCTGAATCGTCAGGATTATTAATGAATAATCCGGGATAACTCTTTTGTTAGGTTACAAATTAAAATATTTTGCTCTCAGGCAATTTAGAAAAAACTAAATAAATTATTTTAAATGAAAAAATTCAAATTCACCATCAATGGCAACCAATACGATGCAGAAATAGTAACTATTGAAGACAATGTTGCCGACATTGAAATAAATGGCACGCTATATAAAGTTGAAGTAGATAAAACACTTCAAGCCACAAAAACTCCAAAACTTGTTCGAAGTGTTTCTGTACCTTCTACCGATATTCATCCATCAGTAGCTAAAACCAGCAGTCCTTCATCACCAAAAGGAGCGGGGACTATCAAATCTCCGCTTCCCGGAATTGTTCTTGAAATATTGGTTCGCCACGGAGATGCTGTAAAAATAGGTCAAAAATTATTGGTGCTCGAGGCCATGAAAATGGAAAACAACATTGAAGCCGATAAAGAAGGCCGAATTGTTTCCATTGAAAAACAAAAAGGAGATTCTGTAATGGAAGGGGATATACTAATTGTAATTGGAGAATAATCATGGAGCACTCAGGAGGTTTCTTTGATTTTGTACTGAGCCATCTATCTCAGTTTTTAGGCTATACCGCCTTTGCCAACATGACTTTTGGTCATGTAGTTATGATATTGGTTGGACTAACGTTTATTTACTTAGCCATAGCTAAGGAATATGAACCCATGTTATTGGTTCCCATCGGTTTTGGTATATTAGTTGGCAACATCGCTTTTTATCCGGGTTTGCAAATAGGAATTTATGAAAACGGAAGTGTTCTTAACTATTTGTATTTCGGAGTAATGAACGGTATTTATCCCCCGCTTATTTTCCTTGGAATTGGAGCCATGACAGATTTTTCGGCACTAATATCGAATCCAAAATTAATATTGATTGGTGCTGCAGCTCAGTTGGGAATCTTTGGAGCTTACGCCATAGCATTGGCTCTTGGTTTTTCTCCTTCAGAGGCTGGTGCAATTGGAATCATTGGTGGTGCCGATGGTCCAACAGCAATATTCTTATCATCCAAATTGGCTCCTGAATTAATGGGTGCCATTGCTATTTCGGCCTATTCATATATGGCCTTGGTTCCGGTAATCCAGCCCCCGGTTATGAGGCTCTTTACAAATAAAAAGGAACGCTTAATCCGCATGAAGCCTCCACGTACCGTTTCAAAATTGGAAAAGATAGCATTTCCAATAGCCGGATTGTTGCTTACTTGTTTTTTGGTACCCAGCGGTTTGCCGCTTCTAGGAATGCTTTTTTTTGGTAATTTATTGAAAGAAAGTACCGTTACCAAACGCTTAGCTGATACTGCAAAGGGACCCTTAATTGACATTGTAACAATATTAATTGGACTTACTGTTGGAGCATCTACGCAGGCAACAACCTTTTTAACTACCAAATCAGTGGGTATATTTGTGTTGGGAGCTTGTTCCTTTGTTATTGCAACTATGGGTGGAGTTTTATTTGTTAAGTTTTTAAACCTATTCCTTAAAGAGGGAAACAAAATAAACCCATTGATAGGAAATGCCGGAGTATCTGCAGTTCCTGATAGTGCCCGTGTTTCGCAGGTTGTTGGGTTACAGTATGATAAAACCAACCATTTGCTGATGCATGCCATGGGTCCGAATGTAGCCGGTGTTATTGGAAGTGCTGTAGCTGCCGGAGTATTGCTGAGTTTCCTTTATTAAAATATTTTCTTTTCAGTTAAAGAGGCTGTCTAAAAAGAATATTTTAACACAAAGAACACAAAAGAAACACAGAGAACACCAAGTTTAAAATTTTGATAACTAAAACTTTGCGGTCTTTGCGAAAAAACTCAGTGACCTTTGCGGTTTCTGTTTTTCAACTTTTTAGACACCCTCTTTTTGTTTTAAGGCATTGGTAATTTTAGTTACTTTTGCACCGGTTGAACCATATATAAAAATAAATGAAGAATTATTTTTACCATCAATACCTACTTCTTAAGCGGATATTTTTGATAATGGCATTCATGACCTTAACACTTTTTGTGCTTTGTGCTGACCATACCGCTCAAGCTAAAGCTGATTTTTATAAATCAAACGTGGGCAAATATGCCATACCCGTTGTACTTTATGCGCCAGTTGACTCAACAATCAGTGGAATTTACACAAATACTTGTCAACAGTCCGATATATTCCCATCCATTATGGATTATTTAAACTTCCAGAAACCCTTTGTAGCTTTTGGAAACAGTATATTTGACAGCATCAATAACAAAGGAGCCATTTCATACACAAACGGCGTTTATCAACTGATATTTAAAGAATTAGCCATTAATTATAACGGAAAGGAACTGGTTTCTGTTGACCACATTTTTTCAGATTCCTTAATACCTATAGTGAACAAGGAACCCTTTTCAGGGCAGATAAACGAAGGAGAAGACCTTCTAAAAGCAATGATACAGCAGTTTAATGTAAGAATGAAGGAAAACCAGATGCAATATATGCAAGATACCACAAGTAACAACAAATTTTAAGATTGACGGAATGAAAAAGGGAAAGATATTGTTTATTGTTAATCCTATTTCTGGAACGGGTAAGCAAAATGAGATTTACAAAGCTTTAGAAGATTCCCTGGAAGCCTCAAAATTTACGCACGATATTGTATTCACTGAATACCGGGGCCATGCCACACAGTTGAGTAATCAGGCCCAAAACATATATTCAATGGTTGTTGCTGTAGGCGGCGATGGAACTGTAAATGAAGTAGCAAAAGGCTTAATCGGAAGTAACTGCTGCACGTTAGGAATTATACCGGTAGGTTCTGGAAATGGGCTGGCGCGGCATTTAAAACTACCCATGAAAGTTAAAGATGCCATTGAAATTATCAATCAAAACAAAACTCAATTTATTGATACTGCGACAATAAACGGGGAGCATTTTGTAAATGTTGCAGGCATCGGTTTTGATGCCCACATAGCTCACCTTTTTGCTGTGGCAACTAAGCGGGGACCCATTCCTTATGCAAAGATTGCCACTTACGAATTCCAGCGATACAAACCAGTTAACTATGAAGTTTTTATCGAAGGCCAACCCTATCACATGACTGCTTTTTTAATCAGCTTTGCCAATTCGGCCCAATTTGGCAACAATGCCTACATTTCGCCGCACGCCATCATTAACGATGGATTACTCGATGTTTGTCTCATGAGCGAATTCCCTAAAGTGGAGGCGGGTCAGTTGGCAATAAAATTATTTAACAAACGACTCGACAAATCGAGGTATATGAAAATAGTCAGAGCTACTCATATTAAAATAACGACTTGTGAAAATATTAAGGCTCATTTAGACGGTGAACCGGTAAATTTTTTAAAAGAACTGGAAATAAAAATAAATCCATCTTCACTCAGAGTAATCTATAATTCAAATCCAACCAAATTGCAAGCGTTAAGCACTAAAATAAAAAATAGTCTGCCCAACTCATATAAAAATATTATTGCTAAGAATTAAACCAATTCTTTTTTCATAAATTCGTTTATAATTTATCTAAATAATGGCATCTTAACTTTAAATTAATATTAAGCTTATTAAATTAACATATTTTTGTTTTTTTTTGAAACCTATAATACATAATATATGAACATTTATATAATTTTTATATTTGTTTTGTTTGCTTTGGCAATTTCCGATTTAATGGTAGGGGTAGCCAATGATGCAGTAAACTTTTTAAATTCAGCACTTGGCTCTCGAGTGACTCCGCGCCACATAATCATGATTGTGGCCAGTTTTGGCATTTTGCTTGGAGCCACATTTTCCAATGGGATGATGGAAGTTGCCCGTAAGGGCTTATTCTATCCCCAACACTTCCTGTTTACTGAAGTGATTATTTTGTTCATGGCTGTAATGTTTACCGATGTACTGTTGCTCGATTTTTTCAATACGTTTGGGCTACCCACTTCAACTACCGTTTCCTTGGTTTTTGGTTTATTAGGAGCAGCAGTAGGTATTGCATGGATAAAAGTAAGCCATGGTGCTACTATTTTAATTGATGGAGTAGCTCAAGTTGCCCAATTGGGTGATTTTATTAATTCATCAAAGGCACTGGCAATTATATCCAGTATTTTACTTTCAGTGGTATTCTCATTTATTTTTGGAATTGCTGTTCAATGGCTTAGCCGATTAATCTTCAGTTTTAATTTCGCTAAAACTATAAAATATTATGGTTCACTTTGGAGCGGAGCTGCCATAGCTGCTATCGCCTATTTTATTATGATAAAAGGCTTGGAAGATGCCTCGTTTATGAGCGAAGATAATTATGCTTTTTTGAAAGACAATACAATCTTAATCATGATTGCTGTATATTTAGGTTCAGCAAGCATAATGCAGTTATTAAACTGGCTCTTTAATATAAACCCACTTAAAATAGTAATTTTAACGGGTACTTTTGGCTTGGCATTAGCCTTTGCAGGCAACGACTTGGTAAATTTTATCGGAGTACCTTTGGCTGGTTTGGAATCGTTTCGGTTATTCCAAGCAAACGGAGGTCACGATTTATTAATGACTGGTTTGCAGAAACCCGTGACTTCGGAAACCTATATGCTTATAATTGCCGGTGTTATTATGGCATTAACACTTTGGCTTTCAAAGAAAGCTCGTACTGTTACCGAGACTGAACTGAATTTAAGCCGTCAGGATGAAGGAAGCGAACGTTTTGGTTCATCCATTTTTGCACGTATTTTAGTTCGAAGGGTAATTAGAGTGGGTACTTTTTTTAGTACTGTAATACCTCAACCTTGGATTGCAAAAATTAAAAAACGGTTCGACCAAACGGAATTTAATGAACGGATCCGCAAGGAGAAAAATCCACCCATGTTCGATTTGGTTCGTGCTTCAGTAAATTTGGTTGTTTCATCGGTACTTATTGCAATTGGAACCTCTTACAAATTGCCACTTTCTACTACCTACGTAACTTTTATGGTTGCCATGAGTTCCTCCTTAGTTGATGGAGCCTGGGGCCGCGATAGTGCGGTTTACCGCATTACTGGAGTATTCTCTGTAATAGGTGGATGGTTCATTACTGCTTTGGCTGCTTTTGCAGTAGCTTTGGGAATATCCATGTTTGTCATCTGGTCAGGGTTTATAGGTGTTTTAATTATGGTAGCCTTAGCTATATTTGCCTTTTACCGCACCCACATTACCCATAAAAGACGGATGACCGAAAAACAAATCATTGCTGATGAATCTGAAGGGTTATCGTCTGCTGATAATTTGCAAGAAAAAAGCACCGAATCAATACTTAAAATATACAAACAAGTTCCTTCCCTATTTACTCAAATTACTGAAGCATTAAATAATGAAAACCGAAAAGATTTAAAAAATATCATTCATGAAATTGAGGAATTGAACGATAAAATAAGGAAACAAAAAAGTAACGTTTATAAAACAGTTCTGAAATTACAGGCTGATAATTACGAAACTGGAAATTATTATATTCAGATTCTTGATTATCAGCGTGATATTGCCAATGGCCTTAGTTATTTAATTGAACCTATATATACTCATGTTGATAATCAGCACAAGGGACTACTACCTGAGCAAGCCATTGAATTGAAAGATTTGGCACAAAGCATCAATCGCTTATCAAAATTAATGATTTCCATTGTACAGGAGGTAAGCTTCGAAAAAATTCATGAAGTAATAGCCAAACAAACTGCTATTTTAGATTACATGAAAATGATGCGTAAAAACCAAATAAAACGCATTCAACAAAAAGAATCAAATACCCGAAATAGTAACCTTTTCCTGAATATGCTGCTTGAAGTACGAAAATTGCTTGCTTACCAAGTTAATATGCTTCATTCATACCGCGACCTTGTGGATAATGACAATCGCTTGAAAAAATAAACTAAAAAATTGATCGTTACATAAATCTAAAATCCCGGTTAAGGTGCAAATCTAACCGGGATTTTGTTTTGTTACCAAGTTATGCGAAAAAATAGAAATTTTGTGCCCAATAAAGTAAAAATGCTTTATATTTTAAGTTTCAACCAAATAAAACGATTGAAGCAACTTCATAAAAGTGTTTCATCTTTATTTACTTCATCTTTATGCACAAACTGGCATTTGTTTCTGCCGTTAACCAACAATTTTTGATAGGTTAAGGTGGGCAATCCATCCCGCTCCCATTCTACCAATCCACCCGCCAGATTTGCAATTGTTATAAATCCTTTTTCAGAAGCATATTCCATCGCAGGTCGGCTTTTTACACCGGTTGCATCTACAAATATCAAGTACCGGTTTGTAGGCAACTGCGAAATATCCTCTCTAAAAGTCCGCAAAGGGTAAATCAATATCTCAGGCACATCAAAAGATTTTAGGTGACTCATAAACTCTTCCCTAACATCGATAAGAATAGCTCCAAGTTTACAACATTCATAAGCTTCAGTAGCCGATAAATGCTTCAAGCCATTAATGGTATTGCCTTTTGATGAGTAAATATCTTTCATGGTAACCACTTTTTCATTGCCGTAAATTTATACGTATTTAATTGGAATATTAGACTTTGAATAAAATTAACCGCATTAAAATGAATTTCGATACCCTAAGTGGACGAGGTATAGGCAAAAAATGTATTCAATCATGTCGCATGGGGCTATGAGCGAGTTTACGAGTTCGGCAAAACTAATTAAATCTAACCCGGATTATTCATGAATAATCCTGACGATAAAGCTACTCCTCAAAATTGGGAAAATAAAAACTCCCAATTGGGGTTTACTTGCGTGAGCTCACTTTGTTCGGTTCCCGCTTTGCAACCCACTT
>DYQV01000667.1 GCA_020719105.1 Rikenella microfusus | reverse complement strand
ATGCCAAAATTTTGGCAAAAAGCAATAGCTGGAATTCCTGTGGTAACAGACTTTATTATTCCTCATTTTATGCAGTCACGTCATTGTTAATAAGTAAAGGAATTGAAGCTAAAACACATAATGGTGTAAAAACTATCTTTTTCAAAGAATTTATTGCAACAGGACTATTAGCCCGCTTTATTCATACCTGAGCAAAGCGAAAGGTATGAATGTGCGATGGGCATTGGGTTGCAAAGCGGAAAACCCCGATTTAGCTACACCCAAAATTGGGAGTTTTTATTTTCCCAATTTTGAGGTGTAGCTTAATCGTCAGGATTATTCTTGAATAATCCGGGTTAGAAAGAGAATTTGGAGTACTTTATTCCGACCTGATTGACTGGAGAAGTGAAGGTGATTATGACGATTTTACAGAATATGATTCAGATACTGTACTTCCCATGATTGAAAAGGTAGAGAAATTTGTTACAAAAATTAAGTCAATAATTGCTACATATCCGCTTACTTAATTCGGCAAACTACATGTACTGATAATTTCTTTTCTGTTGAAAAAGCCAATGTATTTGAAACCAAAGGATGGCGGTGCCGCCCCTGTTCCAAAATAGGCTACGGCAAATGCCCCATAGTCCATTTTAAACGTATGCAGGAAATTAGTGTACAGGAATTGGTGGAGTATTTACAGCTCTTCGTTGGATTTGATGGAAAAGTTTAAAATGCTTTATTGAAATGCGTATATTTGCTAAAATGACTCGATTATGCCAAAGTTGTATGAATATTTCGGTTTAATTTTCTTGTTTTACTCACAAGAGCATGAGCCAATACATGTTCACGGTAAGTATCAAAATAAAGAAAGCAAGGCTGAAATTATATTTGAAAATGGAAAATTTAAGGAGATACTAATCAGAGATGTACCAGGCAAGGAACCTCTGGATCCCCAAAACATAAAGAAGTTTAAAAAGGTTGTATCGCTTTATTGAGACGACATTGTGAGAAAATGGATTGACTATTTTATTTATAACATTGAGATTTCACCAGAAAAAATAACAAAAAAAATATAGCGCTATGGTTATTTCGATAATTAAAGCCGAATATGCAGGGGAATATAAAATTAAATTTTCATTCTCTGATGGAGTTGAGAGATTGATTGATTTCTCCGGTTTTTTAGAAGGTGCCAAAAACCCAATGGCAAAGAAATATCTCGATAAACAATTGTTTAAGCAGTATTCAATTATTTATGGGGATATTATTTGGAACGATTACGAAATGTGCTTTCCAATATGGGACTTGCACGAAGCAAAAATTTAATTTTTTAGATAACACATTTCCATACATTATGCTGTTTGGTAGTTCTTCGGTTATTCCATAGATTTCTTTATGGTAAATATTGCCGATTCTGTTCAAAAATAGGGTATTGCAAATGCCCCAAAGGACATTT
>DYQV01000127.1 GCA_020719105.1 Rikenella microfusus | reverse complement strand
CATCGCACATTCACACCTTTCGCTGTGCTCAGGTATGAATAAAGCGGGCTAATTTCATATAAAAATGGGGTTATTGTTTTAAAAGAATCTAACGGTATATAATGAAAACTTTCTAATAAAGCAGTTCGATAATGTTTTGTTGTGAGAATTGTAATAAGTATATTTGACAGTAAGAACGAATTAAAAGTGACTGAATCAAACTTGCAACTTGTACCGAATTTATGTCAGAACCTCTATCATTTAAGGAATTAGAAAAACTCGTAAAAGATCTCAAATCGGAACGACAAGTTTTAACCGACGAATTACTTTTAAAAGAGCAACAAATTCAGTCCCGGGAAAGCCTTTACCATTTAATTATTAATCATTCTCCTGAAGGGATTCTCATCATTCAAGGGGAATCAATCAAATTCATAAACCAAACCGCCTTAAAGTTCATTGAGGCTTCTCGTGAAGATGCTGAATCACTTGTTTTTTCAAATCTAATACATCCCGATTACAAAGGACAGATTATTCAATATTTTGCTGAAATTATTGATGGAACAAGGGTTACACTGGAGACGGAAGCAAAACTGATTACATTAAAAGGAATAGCAATTGAAGCTAAAATCTATTGCGAAAAAGTATCGATTCCATTAAATAATCAAACATCACTTTTAATAAAATTTGAGAATATTCAGGCTATTAAAAACAAAGAACGCGAAGATAATAATCTAAGAAGAGCCCTTGATTTTTTTGATCAGCACTTATCGGAGGGAATTTTATTATTGGAAAGGACAGAATTGGAAGACAACAGTCTTTTTCTTTTTAGGGTAGAGGATACAAATACAGCAGCAACAAATATAATTGAGAAGCCAAAAAATCAGATGGTTGGAATGTTGTTAAATGAGCTAATGAATCCTGATTACTTGTACCAGTTGCCCAAAAATTTCGATCAATCATTTACCGATGTTTTTGAACTTTATATTAAAAATTTAAAAAAGCACCTTCAATTTAATTTATATGCAATTTCTCAGAACCATGTAGCTTGTAAAATAGCCGATATTACTGATTTTTTTCAGACTAAAGTCCAATTGAACAAAAATTTACAAAGAAATGAGTTGTTTACCGAGATACTTAGCATATTTAATTCCGATATCCCTTATAAAGAAAAATTCAAATTGGTAATTGATAGGGTGGCCTATCATTTCAATCCCAAAAGAATTTTAATAATTAACAACAGCGAGGATTACAAAAAAGGCGAGCTTTTTATTCAATATGCTCACAAAGATTTTGAACCATTTTCCAATAATTTTTTAATTCATTTTGACAAAGTACCATCGTGGAACCGAATGCTGAAGGAGCGAAAGATGATTTTGGGTTTTACCTTGCAATACCTTCCGGAAGATATGCAAGCATACCTCAAAAGCATTCAAATGCGCGGTGCTTATATTTTTCCAGTGGTTGTTGAAAATAGCTTATATGGTTCCATTGTTTTTGAAAGCCATGATAAAGTGGAGTGGGATAATACTGAAATCAATTATTTAAAAATGGTTTCAGTTTTAATAACAAACTTAACTTCAAGAAAGAATTACGAAGATAAATTATTGAAATCAAAAGAAAAAGCCGAAGAGGCGGATCGGCTTAAATCTTCATTCTTGGCTAATATGTCGCACGATATCCGAATTCCTATGACAGCAATCATTGGTTTTTCTGATTTATTGGCGGATCCTGATTTAACTATTGGTGAGCGGGAAGAATTTATTGAATTGATAAGTAAAAGTGGTCAGGACTTGCTTACCCTTATTGACAATATTGTTGATGTTGCAAAGATAGAAACTGGACAATTGCGCTTAAATAGGGAAAAAAATCAGTTATCAACAGTTTTTAAAGAGTTATATAGCACTCATAATAAAGACTCTAAGATTATTGAGCGGGATGATTTAGAATTAGTAATTGATTTTAAGGAAAAGTACCAAAAACTCTCCATTGAAACCGATATTTTCCGTTTCAAACAAGTATTTAGCAATTTAATTGATAATGCTATAAAATTTACCGAAAAGGGAGTAATTCATTTTGGAGTTAGCAATTCTTGGGCCAATACCATTGAATTTTATGTTCAGGATACCGGTATTGGCATTGCTGAGGGAACCCAAGATGTTATATTTGAACGTTTTAGTAAAATTGATCGTTCATACACCAAAGAATACAATGGAACCGGTTTGGGTTTAGCCATTTGTAAAAGTCTGGTAGAATTGATGGGAGGGGAGATCCGGGTGATTTCCTATCCCGGTAAAGGTTCAACGTTTTATTTCACTCACCCCTTGCCCGCTGATTTTCAGGATAAATCGGTTAACAAAGCAATATTAGCCGATGAAGCTTCCAAAATATTTAGTGGAAAGTATATTTTAATAGCTGAAGATGTTGAACAAAACTACCGGCTTTTAGAATACATTTTGCAACCGACCAATGCATTCATAAAATGGGCAAAGAATGGATTAGAAGCCTTGGAATACGTAGCCGAAGGCAATCTGGTTGATGTAATTTTAATGGACATTCGCATGCCGGTAATGAATGGCATTGAAGCAACCAAAGAAATTCTTAAACTCCGAAAAATTCCAATAATTGCTCAAACGGCTTATATTATGGGTGATGAAAAGGAATTGGCCTATAATGCCGGTTGTATAAATTATTTAACTAAACCAATTCACGCGGCCAATTTAATAAAAATATTAGAGGGTATTTTATTGCCCAATCCTGAATTAAAAGTTCTTTAGTTGGATTGGTGGTCTGGTATTATAAAAAACCGAAATCAAATTTTTCTTTATATTTGTGCTCTCACATAAGAGTAGTAAATTGAAATTATTAATTTAAATCGTAAAATATGAAAATTCTTGAAGGAAAAGTAGCAATTGTTACTGGTGCTTCGCGCGGTATTGGCAGAATGATAGCCTTAAAATTTGCTCAACAGGGTGCTATTGTTGCCTTTTCCGATCTAAAAATTGACGAAAATGCTCAAGCGGTTGAAAAAGAATTGCGTTCTTATGGCGTGCAAGCAAAAGCTTATGCCTCGAATGCATCTGATTATAATGCATCACAGGAATTTGTTGATCAGGTTGTAAATGATTTTGGAAAAGTTGATATTCTTATAAACAATGCAGGAATTACCCGCGATGGTTTATTGATGCGAATGACTGAAGAACAATGGGACTTGGTAATTGCTGTGAATTTGAAATCAGTTTTTAATCTTACCAAAGCAGTACAAAAATATATGCTCAAACAACGCTCCGGTTCTATCGTGAATATGAGTTCTGTAGTGGGTGTCCGTGGAAATGCAGGTCAATCGAACTATTCTGCTTCAAAAGCCGGGATTATCGGCTTTACTAAATCCATTGCACTTGAATTAGGTTCACGGAATATCCGTTGCAATGCCATTGCACCTGGTTTTATTGAAACAGAAATGACCGCTCAATTGCCTGAAGCTGAAAAAGAAGGTTGGTTGAAAAGTATTCCATTAAAAAGGGGTGGAAAACCTGAAGAGGTAGCCGATGTTGCTGCTTTCTTGGCTTCCGATATGTCATCGTATGTTAGTGGCCAGGTTATTAATGTTTGCGGTGCAATGCTAACTTAATAAAACATAAACATTCAATAAATATCCCTGCTTTTAATCAAAGAAGTGGGGATTTTTTAATTCTAAAAACCTGTGAATAACACCTTACAATTTTCCTATCCTGGTTGGTTTCTGATACTTGTGCTTATTGTTGCAGTAGCTGCAAGTTGGTTGCTTTATAGAAAAGGAACCGCTGATAACGAATGGTCGAAAATTCGCCGGATTGTTTTGGAAACCTTGCGCTTTATGATACTTTTTGTGTTGGGATTTTTACTTTTAATTCCTGTTTTAAAAACTCGATCCCTAAAAACAAAAAAACCTTTAATAGTAATTGCTCAAGATAATTCGGAATCGCTGGTTCTTTCAAATGATTCAGTCTATAATCGGACGTTGTTGCCCAATCAAATCAACTCGTTGGTTCAAAAATTATCAGTAAAGTACGAAGTAAAGACCTTGCAATTTGGTGAAAAGACGGATAGTTTGACCTGGAAATTTTCCGATAAGGAAACGAACTATGAATCTCTATTCTCAGTTTTTAGTACCGGCTTTTTAAATGAGAATATAGGAGCCTTGCTTATATCCAGCGATGGTATTGTAAATAGAGGGATTTCACCCATTTTTTCAGCTCAAAACCTTCCATTCCCAATCTATTGCCTTGCATTGGGCGATACCAATTCATGGATTGATTTTAGTATTAAACAAATTGATTGCAACAAAATAGCTTTCAAAGGGAATAATATACCTGTATTTGTCAATATAAGTGCTGCGGACCTTAAAGGTAAAACGGCTACTGTGGAATTAGTTAAGGACGAAAATGTACTTGCTAGTCAAACAATTGAGGTTGATGCAAAACAATATTTTAAAAAGCTGGCTTTTCAGATTAAAGCGGATAGTTTGGGTATTAATGAATATCAATTTCGCATTCAATCAAACATTAAGGATGAAAACCTATTAAATAATAGCAAACGGTTTTATGTGGAGATTACTGAAGACCAGAAAAAAATATTGCTTTTATTTGATGGATATCACCCGGATATTGCTGTTTTTAAAAATGTAATGGCTGGAAACCAAGCATTTAAATTGACTAAAATTCAAAGCAATCAACCGGTTGATAGTATTGAAAACTATGATTTGGTAATTCTGCATCAATTACCGTCCAATACACAAAACTTGCAGCACGTCCTATCTTCCATTATTTTGCATGAAATACCCGTATTGTTTGTAATCGGCCAACATACTTCAATTCAAGCATTAAATAATTTAAAGACCCAATTGCAAATTGAACAAAATAAGGAATTGGATACTGAAATATTTCCATCATTTAATACTACTTTTTCTTTGTTTAAAACAACCCTTGATGCGGATGTTTTGAATGGATTTCCATCCTTACAGATACCTTTAGGGAATTATCCTGAAGTACCGATAGGGAATTGTTTGTTGTATCAACGCATTGGCCAGATAGTTACGAGTAAGCCTTTGTGGTTTTTTTCTGAAACAGGCAATTATAAAGCTGGGTTTATTGTAGGTGAAGGTATATGGAAATGGAGTTTAAATGAATATTCCCGTTTTTCAAATCATAGCATTACTAGTGAATTAATTTTAAAATCAATTCAGTACTTAACTTCAGAGTATAAAAAAGAACCATTAGTTATTGAAATTTCTCCGGTTTTGGAGCAAGAAAAACCTGTGTTTTTTAACGCAAAACTTTTTAATCAGTCTTATGAATTGGTGAATGAGCCTGATTTATTTCTTGAGATTACCGATGAATTGAACAATAGATATCCATTTGTATTTCAAAAGACTGAAAATGCTTACTCATTATCTATTGGCAGTTTGCCATTAGGAACTTACCGGTATCTGGCAAAAACCAAATTGGGGGAAACAATTATTCAAAAAAACGGAAAATTTATTATTCAGGAATCACAACTTGAAAAAATTGAATTAATTGCCAATCACTCCTTACTTTTCCGTTTAGCCAATGAGCATCGGGGTAAGTTGTTTTATAAAGAGCAGATAGACGAATTGACTGATGAATTGTTGAAAAATAACACCATAGTTCCCGTTGTTTATGAGAAGAAAGGATATTTTGAATTAATAAACTTCAAAGGTTTATTTATTTTGCTGCTTGTTTTAGCATGCACTGAATGGTTTTTAAGAAAGTATTGGGGTAGTATATAATATATCATTATGATAGATAAGATATTTTTTTGGTTTGTATTTGCAATAGTATCGGGAGCATCAATGGTGGGATGTAAGGTGGTGGGAACCGTTCAAATTGAAGTAATTAAACCTGCTGGTACTATTTTGCCAGATCAGGTTAATAACCTCATTGTATTGAATAACTATCGAATTTCAGCAAATGATAGTTTTTCCAATAGCATACAAAAAGCCCATTATCTATTAGATACCTTGACATCGAATAAAATAATGGATCAATTGGTCTATTTTTTAAATGAATCACCCCGCATTGATACTTGTTTGAACTATCCGGCTGTAATTTACCGACAAGCAAAAGACCGGTGGAAACCTATTGCTCCAGCAGATATAAATCGCATTACTGAAATGTATCAGGTTGATGCCGTTCTGTCGCTCGAAGGGTTAGGAATAATTGATTCCCTCGTCCGTATAACTCAATTCGATGGATACAGTTACTCATCCTATAATCTGCTTGCTCTTTTCGTGAGTTCTGTTTGGAGAATTTATCTGCCTGAAAGTGAAACCAATTTGGATAAATGGGTTCAACGCGATACCTTGTTCGTCTCGGAAATTATAAGTTTGAATGATTTCCGCGAAACAATAAAAACACAAGATGGATTGGATTGGCTTTCCTACAAGATAGCATCCCAGGTTGCTCCAAAAGTCTCTGACAAATTGGTTCCTTATTGGATACCGGTGCAACGGGACTTCTTTTATAATCAACAGACTGAAATGCAAGTAGCAGCCAATTATGCCTATCGCGATGAATGGCTAAAAGCAGCAGCTATTTGGCAAAAACTCTCTACAGATGATGATTCTTGGATATCAGGTGCCTCTTGCCACAATATGGCGTTGGCATGCGAAGTGGCCGGAAAACTTGAATTAGCTTTAATATGGGAGAAAAAAGCCTTGGAGAAATTAAGCAATTACACCACTCAAAATTATTATCGATTGCTTGAATACCGAATCAAAGAAGCCGAATTATTAAACAAACAATTTGGAGTAACCAAGGATTAGGAATTGGGACATAATAACATTTACAATTTGGTTTGTTTATTTGTTTTAAA
>DYQV01000666.1 GCA_020719105.1 Rikenella microfusus | reverse complement strand
GCTTTGCTACCCAACACCCATCGCACATTCATACCTTTCGCTTTGCTCAGGTATGTGTAAAGCGGGTTAATACAATTGTTGAATCCAATATTATTCTAAAGCTTATACTTTAATCCAACAATCAATCCCACTGAATTTGTTTTAATTGGACCTTTGTCTGCATCTGGATTTTTACTAATATTAATGA
This sequence comes from Rikenella microfusus, assembly GCA_020719105.1. Taxonomy (GTDB): domain Bacteria; phylum Bacteroidota; class Bacteroidia; order Bacteroidales; family SZUA-534; genus GWE2-40-63. The sequence continues at coordinate 1,246 of DYQV01000666.1, read as the reverse complement.
GACCAAAATTTGCTTGTAAACCCAAGTCGAATATAAACCTGTTATTAATAGGAAATAGCAGTCCACTGACTAAGGTTATTCCAAAATCAATTTTTTTTCTTATACCCTCTCCTTCAATTAATTGGCTTGAAACAGTATTCAATGAACTAACGGTTGTTTTTTGATTAATCAAATATCCAAAATAAGGGCCTGCATCAAAATGTAAGGTAATTTTACCTTCAGAACTGAATGAACCTAAAATAGGCAAGATTAAATAATCATAATTAAAACTAACATTGCCTATTTGGATCGGAATATTGTTTTCATCAGTGCCATATATCTCATTCTTTATTAGCTTCTTTTCATAAAAAATCACCGATTTTAAAGATATTAGGGAATTAAATGCACAATCAGTGCTTAACCCAGCAGAATAATTATATTGAGTTTCCTTATCGCTCAATACTTGGTCACTGCTCAACCTCATAAATGGTGGGGATAAAACAATGCCAACTGAAACCTTTGAATTTTGACTAAAAGCCTCAGTGCAAAAAATAATAACATATAAAACAAGCAAAACCCTTTTCACTTTTTCTTCAATTTGATTTGATAATTTGAAATTAGAACGGTTGAGGCTATATGCAGTAAGGGATTGCGGGCTACTTTCCTTGCCAATCGCATCGTAATTTGAGCAGGGCAGAATGCTTGAATTATCCCTGAAACAATTATTGCATATAGCTTTTGTTGGCAACTGGTGTTCTATATTTCCTGTCATTATTCTATCAATTTGCTACTTCGTTTCGGTCTGCCGTGCGTTGCGTGGGCTATTCTATTTCAATTTTATCAATCTCTCTCATTAATCTACCTGTTGCCGATAACGCAACAATTATTTTCTGATAGTGCAAAATATCCTCAAACTCCAATTTTCTTTCCTTGCGGTCTTTGAGCCATTTTTGAGCCGGTTGATAACCGCCAATATAGAAATTCCAAGCTGTTTCGGGAACATTGTCGAAATACTGCGTGTCGTTGATGTAAACTTTTCTGTTTCATTTCAATAATTTTCGGGTTTCAACATCTCGCAAAATGCTCATTTGTTGTATAGCAATACTATTTAGTTTTATCAATCTTTCTTTTTGCGGTATGTTTTCATCAATAAAAACAGCATTTAGGTTTTCCATATCCGATAAGCAAATAAGCTCGTTAATTCCGGCATAGTCGCGAATATTTCCTTTTAAATCGGGGTTTTGGTCGCGCCATTGTTTTGCGGTAA
>DYQV01000665.1 GCA_020719105.1 Rikenella microfusus | reverse complement strand
ACTTCAGTATGACGGGTTGCTTTCAATAAAAAGGATGCTATTTGCAGTTAATTAATTTGACAAAAAATTAATAAAAACATAACTACAAATAGCATGGTAAAATTAGAAAAAAAACTTTAATAAAGAAGATGCTTTCAAAATTGAATGTAGAACGAATAGCAAGAGAAACCAAGTTCTATAAGGCCGAACCAAGAAAGGTAACCATTACCAATTTAATGTTGGGTTTTTTCTCCATGGCGCTGATTGGAAAAAACGAGTACTCAAAATGGGCTGAACACATTGGAATATTAATAGGGGGCACTGTTTCGAAAGTAGCATTGTGGAAACGGATGAATAAGGGGCAGGTACAATGCTTACAGGCAATATTGGAAGAAACTTTTAAAATCAAGTTCTATCAGCAATATCTATCAAGTAAAAATGACATTGCCCTGTTTAGCCCATTCGGGGAAGTTTACTTACAAGACAGTACTATCATTTCTTTACCGGATGAATTATATGAGTTTTACAAAGGCAGTATATCAAAAGGGAAACAAAAATCCAGTATTAGGGTACAGGCTGTTTATGGTTTGTTGTCAGGAACTTTTAAGGAATTTAGCTTAGGTAGTTTTACAGAAAATGACCAAGGCGCATCAGGTGACATTATCAACTTGTTAAACCCAGGAGATCTAATCATCCGGGATTTAGGGTATTTTGTATTAAAGGTGTTTAAAGCAATAGATTCAGTTAAAGCATTTTTTCTAAGCCGTTATCGCTATGGTGTGAATATCTATGATGCCAAGACAGGAGAACAAATATATTTATCAGAAATATTGAGCAGAGATGTGGTTGATATTGAAGTGTTGCTTGGAGCAAGTGAAAGGTTAAAATGCCGGCTTGTTGCTGTTAAACTTCCCGGGCACATAGCCGCTGAAAGAAGGAGGAAAGCTAAAAACAACAGGGACAAACGATTGAATCACAGTAAGGAATATATGGAATCATTATCGTGGTCAATTTTTGTGACAAACATTGATGAACAGATATGTAGCCCTGAAAAAATAATTAAGGCCTATAGGGTCAGATGGCATATTGAAATAATATTTAAAGGATGGAAAAGCCATTTAAATATTGCGGCCTTAGTGCCAGTGCCCCCAAAGTCAAACAGGAACGCTGAAAAATATTTGGAACTATATAAACACCGGATAGACTCGGTAATATTATTGATGCTGGTTTTCATAGTCATGTTTCAGGTAAATATTTATACAAGGCTTGTTTTCAGGATACTCCACAAACACAAAAAGCTTATAAGTTTGATGAAACTTTGCTCATATATTGCATCTCACAAGGAGAGGGTATTTGCCATAGAAACAGTAGATGAGATAGAGGGGGACATTGCATATTATGCTACTTTTGAAAAAAGGTTAAAAAGAAAAAATCACTTAGAAATATATATGGATAT
>DYQV01000126.1 GCA_020719105.1 Rikenella microfusus | reverse complement strand
GAAAGGTGTGAATGTGCGATGGGCATTGGGTTGCAAAGCGGAAAACCCCGATTTAACTATTACCAAAATTGGGAGTTTTTATTTTCCCAATTTTGTGGAATAGCTTAATCGTCAGGATTATTAATGAATAATCCGGGTTAAATTAAAACTTTGTGGTTACATTTCAATATAAACCTCCAACATTCTAACGGTTCCATCTTTAGGGATTAGATGGATTTCGTTAATTTCAGCCGGAATTAACACTATTTCACCTTTAGTTAGGGTCACTTCTAATTCTTCCTCATCATATTTGATGACAGCCTCCCCTTCAACCATCATATAAATAACAAATGAATCAAGCGTATGATAGTCAATATCCAATGGTTTATCGCAAACAATAATATTCGTGGTGAAATAAGGACACTTAATTATTTTATTGCTTTTGTTTTTTTCAATGGAATAAGGAGTTTTAAATGTAGAATGATGCTCATAATCAATAGCATCTAATGCCCATTCCAAATGCAATTCTCTGGGTTTGCCATCATCGCCCATCCTATCCCAATCAAAAATACGGTAAGTAAGATCGGATGTTTGCTGTATTTCAGCGAACAATATCCCAGGACCTATAGAATGGATGCGGCCAGCAGGCATAAAAAACACATCGCCCGATGTTACCTTTTCATAGTTTAATACTTCGCGTAACCGGCCGCTGCCAAAGTACTCCAAATACTTCACTTTATCCATTTCCTGATTAAACCCGGCAATAAGTTCGGCTCCTTTTTCAGCCTCCAATACATACCACATTTCTGTTTTACCGTGGGAGTTATGACGTTCGTTGGCCATTTCTTCGTTTGGATGAACCTGAAGGGAAAGGTAGTCGTTGGCATCAATAAATTTAATTAAAAGAGGAAACTCGTTTTCAAATTGGTCATATACCTTCTCTCCCACTAAATCACCCATATATACTTCAATTAATTCCTGAATGTTGTTCTCAGCCAGAAATCCATTGGTAACTTCTGAAATATCACCTTCAACCCCCGACAATTCCCAGCTTTCACCTACTTTATCCAGTACATTCGAATTTTTATGCAAATGCCTGCGTAAACGATCGCCGCCCCATATTTTATTCTTTAATATGGGTTTGAATTTCAAGGGATACAATGATTTCATTTGGAAAATTTTTAATAACTCACTGCAAAAGTAAAAAACTAACTTAAAGCAGAAAAAGAAACATGACCATTCTTTGTTTCTTAGCCATTTTTTTCCTTTTTTATTTGCTCATTGTATTTTGAATATTTGACATTGTTCATTTTTTCTTTCTACCGTCCCTCATTTGTTAATGAGCAGTTAAAACTATACTATAAAAATTGTATCTTGCCTTGCCATAAACAATAACTATAAAATATACACTAAAGATGCTGGTAATAGGAATTGCAGGGGGAACAGGTTCAGGAAAAACAACCGTAATAAAAAAAATAATGGCCAGTTTATCGGCCAACGAAGTTGCATTGGTAACTCAAGATTCCTATTATAAAGACAGTGGGCATTTGCCTATGGAAGAGCGCCAAAAAATAAATTTTGACCATCCGGATGCTATTGAATTTGATTTATTGACCCAACATTTATCGGAATTAAAAAATGGCAAATCGGTTGAAGAACCCATATATAGCTATTTAACTTGTACCCGATCAGCCGAAACACGAACCATAAAACCCCGTAAGGTAATTATTGTGGAAGGGATTTTAATTTTAAGCGACCCGAAACTGCGCGATCTATGCGATATAAAAGTATTTGTGTCGGCAGATGCCGATGACCGATTAATTAGGGTGATAAACCGCGATATCATTGAACGGGGACGGACCCTGGAAGTGGTAATGGAACGTTACCATCAATCGGTAAAACCTATGCATCTGCAATTTATTGAACCAACCAGCCGGTATGCCGATTTAATTGTTCCACAGGGCGGTCACAATAAAGTTGCCATAAACATATTAACCTCAATTATTAAAATGGATCTTGAAAAGGAGAATTGAACATGCTTGAGAAAATTAAAGAAGAAAACATCCTTTTTCTGGACATTGAAACAGCGGCCCAAAACCAAAACTTCTCAGAAATGAATGAACGTTTCAAGGAATTATGGACAAAAAAGATGCGCTGGTACATTGAAAAAGAAGGAAAAACAGCCGAGGAACTCTATGAAAAAGCAGCTATATGGGCCGAATTTGGTAAAATTATCTGTATTTCAGTAGGTTCCATTGTTATAAAAGATGAACAGAGGATATTCCGCATCAAGTCGTTTTATGGCCATAACGAAAAGAATTTATTGGAAAATTTTGCTTTTTTATTAAACAACCACTTTAATAAAGATAGGCATTTGTTGTGCGCCCACAATGGAAAGGAATTTGATTTTCCGTATATTGCGCGCCGGATGCTGATTAATGAAATAAAAATTCCAAAAATTTTAGATAATTCAGGCAAAAAACCTTGGGAAGTAAACCACATTGACACCATGGAATTATGGAAGTTTGGCGATGTGAAACACTTTACATCCTTAGATTTACTGGCTGCCATATTTAATATTCCTTCGCCCAAATCGCAAATTGATGGCAGCAAAGTGAATCAAATTTATTGGGAAGAAGGCGATTTATCAAAAATTGCCGGTTATTGCCAAAAAGATGTAATAACTATTGGCAAGGTTTTGCTGAAGCTAAAAGGCGATTCCGCGATTGAAGAAACCCATGTTGAAATAGCTCCTCCAACGGTGACTAATTAAAGAATAAAACGAAATATTTCCCGCAAAAAAGTATCGGGTGCATCTGCATGAACCCAATGGCTGGCTCCGGGTATGGTAACTATTTTAACGTTTTGAAAACACCGCCGAATCAACTCCTCATCGGCTGACTGAATGTAATGCGATTCACCGCCTTTAATAAATAAGACCGGACCTTTAAATTGCTCTAAATTATGCTCCTCGCCTTCTAAGCCAATCAATATAGCAGGCAAGTTTTGATAAAGCACATCCACATTTATTTTCCATTGAAAACTCTTATCATGGTTGCGATGCAGATTTTTAATTAAAAATTTTCCTACCCTTTCTGAATCTATGGAATCTTTAATTAGTTCTTCCACCTCTTTCCTGTTTTCAATGGCGTGCAATGGAATGGATAATAACCCTTTCAATATTTTCTGGTGCTGCTCCACTTGGGCATCGCCCATTGTTAAGGAATAGCTGCGGGGACTGATATCAACCACAATAAGTTTTTTAACCCTTTCGGGAAATAAGGAAGTAAACCACATTGCCACCTTTCCACCCATGGAATGCCCCATAATTATTGCGGAATAGAGATGTTTGTCGTTCATAAATTCCACTAAATCGTCAACCATTACCTGATAATTGTGTTCGGGCAAATGGGGTGATGCACCATGATTACGCAGATCAACTAAATATACTGAAAAATTACTCATCAGTTCCCGGGCAATTGAAACCCAGTTATCTGACGAACCATATAATCCATGTAAAATAATTAACGGTGACCCTTCACCAAAATGCTTATAATTTAGTTTAGCCATAGTTGCATCTACTTTTTTAATCGAATCAAATGTCTTATTTATCAAACAAAATTACAATAATGTTCAATTTTACCTATTTTTACAGCGTATCAGGCAAAAAGATAAACCAAAATGATAGCATCAGAATTGATATCAGAAATTGTTCCCGCTGTGCATAAAGATGATAAAGCATCTGAGGCATTAAACTGGATGGATGTTTTCCGGGTTTCTCATTTGCCCATTGTTGATAATCAAGAGTATTTGGGGCTGATTTCAGAAACTGATATTTTTGATTTGAACAATCCTGAAATCCCTGTCTTAAATCACACTTTATCTATACCTCGTCCTTTTATTTATGAAAATCAGCATATTTACGAAGCCGCTGAATTGGTGGCAAAATATAAATTAACATTAATACCCGTTCTATCCATTGATGAAAAATATTTAGGTGTTATAACACTCACCGATTTAGCGCAGGAGTTTTCACATTTAATGTCATCCGATAGCCCAGGTGGCATATTGGTTTTAGAACTCAATGCCCATGATTATTCCTTAAGTGAAATTGCTCAAATAATTGAAGGCAACGATGCAAAAACACTCAGTTTATATGTGCGCACAACCAATTTATCAGAAACTGTTGAAATTACTCTTAAAATAAATCGGACCGATCTTTCAGCGGTAATACAAACTTTTGAACGGTATAATTATAAGATTAAAGCCATTCATTCCACTAGCAAAGAGCTTGATAGTATGATTAAAGATCGGCTGGATTCATTTCTCAAATACATCAGCATTTAAGTGAAGTTAGCACTCATTGCAATTACAGCCATTGCCTTCTTGATACCCATCAAGGGTCATGCAATTATATTTTCAAAAGAAAAACCGTTGCTCGATTCATCCTTTGTTATCGTGAATAAAATAGTTATTGCCGGTAATGAGAAAACTAAAGAAAAGGTAATTGCCCGGGAGTTGCTTTTTCAGCCGGGCGATACTATCTACAAAGAGCGATTGGATGTCTTAATTCAGAAATCGAAAGACAATTTGTTCAATACATCACTTTTTAATTTCATTACCATTAACACGATAGCTGAACACGAAAAATTTTTATCCATTTATATTGTAGTTGAAGAACGTTGGTATTTATGGCCCTACGTCATATTGGAACAGGCCGACCGGAACCTGAGTTCATTTTTATACGCAAAAGATTGGTCGAGAATAAATTATGGGCTTATGCTGGTAAAATATAATTTCCGTGGCCGACGTGAATCCGTTAAACTTAAAGTTAGATTGGGATATAAAGAACAGTTTCAAATTTATTATCAAATTCCTAATTTTCTAAATTCTAAAAAACATGGCATTTCCGCTGAAATAAATTGGTTCCGTCAAAAAGAAGTGCAATATGCCACATTGTATGATACCCCTTTCCTGCGCAAAGATTATTCAACCTATGGACTGAAATACCAAAATGCCTATTTTGGGTATTCGTATCGAAAAGAACACAATCTTAAACACAACGTAACTTTAGGGTTTAACAATGCAACCATTGTAGATTCCATTGCTATTTTGAATCCAAACTATTTTGGGAACGGAAAAACAACAAATCAATATTTCTCACTATCGTACGAATATGATTATGACAAGCGAAACTATAAGCAATATCCTTTAACCGGCTACAATTTTGATGGCTTGACCACTTTAAAAGGATTAAGTATCTTAGAAGATGAAATGCCATTGATTTGGGAAATACAGAGTTCATTTTATACGTACTTTGATTTGGGAAACCGCTGGTATTCAGGTGCTGGGGCAAAATTGAAAGTATCGAATCAAAAAAAACAACCCTATTCCATTGAACAAGGGCTTGGTTATTCCGATGTATTGCGCTCGTTTGAATACTATTTAATTGATGGTCAACAATTACTTACCGGTCGCACATTTATAAAATATGCAATAATTCCATTCAGTGTAAAGCAAATTGAAAATTTAGGCTGGAAAAAATTTAACAAAATACATTACAGCCTTTTTGCCAATGCTTTTGTCGATCAAGGATATGTTTGGGATATAAAACCAGACCCAACCAATACAATGCCAAATACTTATTTAATAAGCTTCGGATTGGGGGTTGACTTGGTTGCCTATTACGACCAAATAATCCGTTTTGAATATTCCATGAACCGAAAAGGGGAACATGGGTTTTTTATCAATATTGGTAAAGCGTTTTAGAATTGTCAAAAATTTGAGTTTTGGTTCTTTTTTGATTTTTGGGTATTGATTTTTGGAGTTTCCTATTGACACTAATTACCTTATTCCACTTAATTTAGTATATTCGCTTTCAACGATTAGCCATCATAAAACAATAAAACAGTGAAAATAGGAATTTACGGAAAAAAACTTACTGACAACTTTAAACCGGTGTTGAAGCAATTGTTTGATTCTTTGTTATTGCACGATATTAAAACATGGATTCATCCCAAATTTTTTCCCTATTATCAGGAAAATACTGCAGATTTTGCCTACTATAAAAAAATAGTAGTTATCAATCCCATAATGCCGGATGATTTGGATTGTATAATCACATTGGGTGGTGATGGTACTTTTTTAGAAACCATTTCAGCTATAAATTTGATACAAATTCCTCTTTTAGGAATTAACACCGGGCGATTGGGTTTTTTAGCCGACATATCACCCGACGATATTCCACAAGCCATTGATTCATTAGTTAGTGGCAATTATCGATTGGAAGAAAGGATGGTTTTAAAAGCAACCTTACAAACAGAATTAGGTATTCAGTTGCCTTATGCACTCAACGACCTTACGGTGCACAAAAGAGATACCTCCAGCATGATTTTAATTCATGCCTTTATTGATGATCTATTTCTTGCCAATTATTGGGCTGATGGGTTAATAATAGCAACCCCAACCGGCTCAACGGCTTATTCCATGAGCGTTGGTGGACCCATTGTAAGCCCTGATTCACAAAACTTTATAATTACTCCCATCGCCTCACACAACTTAACCGTTCGACCCTTAGTAATACCCAATCACCATGAAATATCGTTGCGCATTGAAAGCCGCGATAGCAAATTTTTGCTTTCCCTTGATTCACGATCCTATGTAATTGAAGAAAGTTTAGAAGTACGGGTAAAAAAAGCAGAAACATCGGTTAAACTCATAAAAATGAACAATCAGGATTTCTTTAATACGATAAGGACTAAACTTATGTGGGGTATTGACACAAGAAATTAATCAGTTAATCACAATTAAAGTGTAAATACCCTTATTTTTTAAACTTGTGTTGATATGAATATAAAATTTATTGTTATTTTTGACCAACAAAATTCCATATATA
>DYQV01000664.1 GCA_020719105.1 Rikenella microfusus | reverse complement strand
TCTAACCTCTAACTTCTAACCTCTAACTTCAAGTTAAATAGTTGTAATCTGCTTAACAACACCCAAACCATTGTATGAATATTGTCTGTGCTTTGTGATATTTGATACCATCCAAAAATGGCATTTTAAAATTGAAAATTCTATGGAAAATGTAAAAATTGCAAAATCCGGTAATTCAGGTCCTAAAGTTAGATCCGACTGTTTTGTTCAATTGGAAATTCTTCAGAGTGGAGGCATTCAGATAGAACTTAAAAGTAAGGTAGAAAGCCTTTATGGTGAATCAATTAGAAAATTGGTTAACGAAGTATTAGTGTATTTTAGTATTAAAAATGCCCGGTTGGAATTGATCGATAAAGGAGCATTGCCATGGGTAATCTCTGCCCGGTTAGAAGCCGCTATTAAACAATTGATTGACACTGAAAAAGAATTTCTGCCCGATTTTATTGCTGAAAATTACTACCCAACTCAAAAGGAAAGGTTTCGATTTTCGAGGTTGTATTTACCTGGGAACACACCAAGCATGTTTCTGAATGCCGGGTTGCATGAACCCGATGCAATTATTCTTGATTTGGAAGATGCGGTGGCTCCTTCAAAAAAAGATGAAGCCCGTATTTTAGTTAGGAATGCCTTACGCGCTTGCAATTTCTATAATGTGGAGCGAATGGTCCGCATCAACCAAGGGCAACGCGGTATCGATGATTTAAAAGCCATAATACCCCACAACGTGCATGTGGTATTAGTGCCAAAAATTGAAGATGCTGATTATATTAGGCAAGTGATTGCAACCATTGATGAAGTTTCGAAAAAGTATAAACTTAACCAAACAGTTTTTCTAATGCCAATTGTTGAAAGTGCATTAGGCATAGAGATGGCGTTTGAGATAGCCAAATCGTCGCCAAATATTGTTGCTTTGGCTATTGGTTTGGAGGATTATACGGCCGATTTAGGAGTCCGCCGGACATTGACAGGTAGTGAATCGCTTTATGCCCGTTCCCGTATAGTAAACGCTTGTCATGCAGCTAAAATTCAGCCCATCGACTCTGTATTTTCTGATGTTGGCGATATGGAAGGGTTAATTCAAAATGTAAAAAACAGCAAATCATTAGGCTTCGAGGGAATGGGATGCATTCATCCAAGGCAGGTACCCATTATTAAAAGTGGTTTTGCACCTGAGTTAGAAGAAATTGAGAAAGCGAAAAAAATTGTATTTGCAGCCCAAAAAGCTGAAGAGCAAGGTTTAGGCGTTGTTTCATTAGGAACAAAAATGATTGATCCACCGGTTGTTAAGCGGCATAAGAAAAATATTGAACTGGCCTTAAAATTGGGGCTTCTTTCCGAGGGCTGGCATGCAACAATGATGATAGATGAATAAAAAAAAGGCTGTCTAAAAAGTAAGAAAAACAATAACCACAAAGGTCACAGTCCCGATTACTCGGGATC
>DYQV01000125.1 GCA_020719105.1 Rikenella microfusus | reverse complement strand
TATTTAAAAATAGTTATATACGTGGGGTTAAAAATATTTGTCGCTGAATTGCTGTCGTTTCGGTTCAAAGTTGGATGTTATAAAAATCGGAAAAGGAAAATGAAAAACGTAGAGCAGGATAAATTTTATAATTCGATTTTTAATAAAACGGCTATATTTACAAAATAAATCAGCAGAGTAACTGCATAATAATTATTAAAGAACCAATGAAAAATAAATTAACAACATTGCTATCAAATTATCGTGTATTAACCATAATTTTCGTATTGTTTGCAATAGGAGCCAGTTTTCAATCATTGAAAAGCAAAAGTCAATTTACTGTAGCAGAAAGGCATTACACCCATTATAATAATTATATAATTTTCAAGAATTCTTATCATCATTTGGTAAATGATCAGGATCTCTATGTTTTATATCCTGAGGAACAGCATGATTTGTTTAAATATACCCCATCGTTTGCCGCCTTTTTTGGCATATTTGCTGCTTTGCCCGACTGGTTGGGGCTCAATTTGTGGAATATATTAAATGCCCTGTTATTTTTGGGTGCTATATATTATCTTCCCAAATTAACCCGCTATCAGCAAGGACTAATTCTTATTATCAGCCTTATTGAATTAATGACATCGATGCAAAACGAACAATCGAATGCTATCATGGCTGGATTAATTATTTTATCTTTTGGATTGTTAGAAAAAAACAACTATTTCTTTGCTACTCTTTGCTTGGTTTTATCAGTTTATATAAAGCTCTTTGGAATAATTGGATTTGCTTTATTTCTTTTTTATCCCAAGAAGTGGAAATTGGCACTTTATTCATTGCTGTCGGCAATACTGGTCTTTTTGGTTCCTTTAATCTTTATTGATTTTGAACAATATATTTATTTGTTTAAAAGCTTTGGGAATATGCTATCAAACGATCATTCCTCATCATTTGGTTATTCAGTTTTAGGTATGCTCAATTCATGGTTTGGAATGGAATTTAACAAATTAGTTATTGTAATAACCGGCTTGGTACTTTTCATTTTTCCTTTTTATAAAACTAAAGCCTATAGTGACTATACTTTTAGAATGATGGCATTGTTTTCGGTATTAATTTGGGTAGTAATTTTCAATCATAAAGCCGAATCGCCTACCTTTATAATAGCAATTGCTGGAGTAGCCTTATGGTTTGTGACTAGCGAAAAAACCGTTTTAACTATAGCATTGTTTATCGGGGCCTTTGTTTTAACATCATTATCACCTACCGATATTTTTCCTCGTTTTTTGCGCGAAACTTTTGTCAATCCTTATTCGCTTAAAGCATTGCCCTGCATCTTAATATGGTTAAAGATATTATACAACATGGTGACTTTTAATAATTCTAAATCTTATGACTACCAAATTTCATAGATGTCGCAGATTAATAGTTCTGAAAGGTATAAAAGGAGCATAATTCCCGAATTACTTATTGCAATTTTTAAAGCTATTGAGTTTAAAATCTTTTTGTTTTAGTAGAACGATTTTATTCAAGTGTAATTTCTTTAAATAAATAGAGACTTAGGTAAACAAATAGAACTTACCCATTCAATTTTCTGATCATACGTTTATTTAACAGTAGTAAATTAGATGTAATTGCTTGAAATCAATGAACTACAATAAGCCATATTGATTTGCTTCCTAAAGGATTTATTGACCATTTAAAATAATTATGTTTCGATGCTTTAGAGACTCAAACATTGTAATAATTACCTTTAGATTAAGAAATTAGTATTATTCCTTAAAACAAAACGCACCCGGCACAATCCCAACTTTAAAGGTATCGATGGGCTGGCCATGGGGTGAGTAACGATAAACCAAACCGGGCTGTAAATAGTCAATGGCATCGGAAACATAAACTTCGGAAGTAACGGGGTCAACCCCCAAGGAATAAAAGCGGTGGTTGTTTTTTTCGATAAATGGAGTGATAAGAAAATCAATGGTATTCAATGGAAGTTGCCATACTTGGTTGTTGATAAAATACAAGGTATCAGCCGTTCCATTCAATTGCATTTCGGTGGGGTTATCTTCTAAATTAAATGTATAAGTAAGTTCTTTTATCTTTGTAATTGCATCGAATCGGCTTAACGTAGGTTTTTCATAACCCATGGGATTTCCCTGGTATCCGCCATCGGTAAGTACCCAGAGTTTTTCGTACTTATCTATTGCTATTGCAATGGGTTGAAGATCGGTTTCAATAGAATCAACTACTTGGTCGGTTTCGGTATCAATTACCAATACTTTATTATCAAAACTCCAGCAATTGGTGAAAACCCATTTCCCAAAAGGCACTATCTGTTCGGTGGGATGCTGATAAAACTTATCGGAATGGTTATCTACCGAAATGGAACCAGTGACTTCCAGAGTTAATGGATTGAAAACAGTAATGGCTTTGGCATACAAATCGGTGATGTAGCCTTTGGTATTATTAATTATATGAACGTATCGGGGTGATGACAATCCGCTGATGGTTCCCACATACTTGAACGTGCTGATGTTGATGACATCAACCCGTGCTGAATTGTTTACCACAATAAAACCCAACGAATCATGAATTTGCATACTTTGGGTCACATCGCCCAGTTCAAAACCATTAGCCCGGTAAAAAACCTTGTTTTCTATTTCGCGTGTATTCGGATTATAATAGGAGAGAGAGCTATTTGAAAACATATAATTGCCTTCATTCACTATAAAAACCCCTTTTCCAATAATAGAATCAATGGGTTGAACTGTATTTTCATCGGAACACGAAAACAACATGATAAAAAAGAGCAAATAAAGGGAGGTTTTCCAATTAGCAAATAATTGTATATAATTGAGTTCATTCCGAAAAGTAATTTTTAGCCACCAATGCACGGAAACACCAAATTTCACCAAATTTAGTGTATTGTAAATTTTTCTTTTGTGGTTTTTGGTTTCTTGGTGTTTTAGTGGCATTTTTTTAGCTTTTCATGGTAAAATTAAAATTCAATTTTTAATTGGATGGAGTAGTTTCGCTTTGGCATCGGACGGTCTTTCAGATTGGCATATTCAACATTAAAAAGGTTGTCAATCTTTCCATTGATACCCAGTTTCAACTGTTCGCCGTTCCAACTGGTGCCCAGCGAAAGGTTGGTTAACCAATACGATGCTTCAGGGTAAATGTCCGAATCATGAACCGTTGAAGTTTGGCGTTGCCCCAAATAGTTGGTTAGCCAATTCAGTTCAATTTTTCGATAATTTAGATAAACCCAACCGCTACCTGAATGCAAGGGGATGTAAATCAATTGCTGACCTTTGGAGGCATCACCCTGTGTGAGTGCATCCGATTCATTGGTTGTGGGTGTATAGGCATATTGGAATCGTACCTTACTGCTAAAGTTACTCAATTGGTAGGTTAACGTGCCATTGTATTCAATACCTCTTGTTTTTACTTTTTTGTAATTGGCTGGTTCCCAATAACCAAACTGCGATGGAGTCCATTGAATCCAGTTGTTAATAACTGAAAAATAGGTATTTACCGATTGCGAAAATTGGGTATTTCCAAAATTTGTTTGTTGTTCCAGGGCCAATTCACCCGTTGTCCCCTTTTCGGGAATCAGGTTTGGGTTTCCTCCGGGTATGTAATACAAATCGTTTATACTAGGAAAGTGATAATTTCTGGAAACGGTTGCTTTTAGTTTTACTTGATGGGTTTTGCTTAAAAGATATTCCGCCCCAATGTATGGAAGCGGTTGTAAGCTCTGATTTTGAACCCACTGACTTCGTAACAATGCAGAAAGATTCCATCGTTCCCCAATGGTTTTGTGGGCTGATAGTAAGGTTGAAACCGATTGTTGAGTGTGCGAATACCCCAAATCAGTTTGCTTATCAAGGGTATGAGCTTTATCGTACCTAAATGCTACATCAAAACTAAATCGCCAATTATTTACCGCTTTATAGGTTGAATTCCATTGGGTTATGCTACTTTGATTCTGGTTATCGGTATCAAAATGCACCAGATATTCCGAAGTATCGCTCATTTGATTCATCAATTGATACGATAAAGCATCATGAATAAATGCCGTTTGCAGCTCCCACGAAAAAGCCTCATCGTAATGTTTATAAAAAGCCAGAACCTTTGTGTTTTCGTCAAGCTGGTTTTCCACATGATTATAGACCGATGAAGTGATTAATGCAGGAATATTCCTATCGCTGGCTTGAATCCATAAGTTAACTCCTGCCAAGTCCTGTTCATTTATTCTTACAAAAACCTCATTCAAAGTACCCCACTTTTGATACGATGCGTTTTCTAATTTCCGATAACCTGACTCTTCCCCGGTGCGGTGTCCTTGAAAATAGTATTTATAATTGTTTTCCGACGATTCAAAAAACGTCCGGCTCCTTATATTTATAGTTTTGTTGCTCCAACCAAGCTGCCCAAACGACGAATAAGTGTTATAGCTGCCAACGCTTTGAATCAATTTGGTTTGAAAACCCTTCTCCCAAGTAGGTTTATTGCTAATGGCCACGCTACCGCCCAATGCTCCACTGCTGTGCTGCAATGCTGCTGAGCCATAAAGAAGCTCCAAATCATCGGTAAAATAGATGGGAATCAACGAAAAATCAACCTGTCCGGTCATGGATGAGTTTATGGGAATGTTGTTCCATAAAACAGTTGTATGCGAAGCCCCAGCACCGCGTATGGAGGCAGTGGCTAAAGCCCCCCGACTGCTTGTTTTAATAAAAACAGGCGTTTGTTCTGCGAGAATATCACCCAGATTGCCTGAAATATTATCCATCAGGGCCAAGGTATCAATTCGCTGGGTTACTGCACCCGCCGAAGGTTGGTTATAATCCTGCTTTCCCAAAATCAACACTTCATTAATGGGAATGGTATCGTGGAATGAATACTGCGCTTGCAATTGATGGCCCGTAATGCCAAGCAAAAAAGTCAACCCATATTTGAATATTTGACTTGCCATGGGTCAGTTTTTAATCAGTTTTGTTGATTTCACAAACCCATTTACTTGGTAATAAATGGTATATAACCCGCTTGGGATTTCTGATAGACTGAATCGGTTACTACTTTCTTGTTTCAATACCCATCGCTGGCCAAGAATGTTGATTAATTGCAATTCTCCCACCCATTGATTTTCTGAAAATTGTATAAATTCCCTTGCTGGATTTGGAAAGAAGTTAGCTTCTTTTTCTAAAGTTTCAGGCACATAAATTGGATTTTCAATGCTAATTTCCAAACTATCCATTATCGAATCATCACTAGACAACCGGGCATAAACAGTAACTTGGCCCGGTTTTAATGCTTGCATTTCACCCGATTCAGTAATGGCAGCCAATTCGTTTTGATTCAACGAAAAAATAACCGATGGGTTTTCAACCGATTTTCCCGACACAAAATAGTAGATTCTCAGGTTAATGGTTTCATCTATTTTTATACTCCTAAAAATCGGTTCAATAACTAATAGTTGCTGGGTACCGGTTATAGTTGCATCCGGGGCAATATCAACCACACCCATAATTTCAGACGACAATTCACCCAACCATCCGGCAGATTCATTTACTGCTGTTTGAATCTTGATAAAGTCGATTCCATCCAAATCCACGGAAATCCCTTCGGAATCCACTGCCCACGAAATATCGAACCCATCACCTCCGCTACCTTCAATATCTGATGTGTATGGATTATTAGGTTCCCAACCCGTAGAGTTAAAATTTCTTGGACTGTTATCGGCAAAACCGAACGGGCAAACGTGAACCGCCACAAATGCCGGATTTGATGAATCCATGCGGGGCTGAACCAATAGTCCTTTTAATGAATACTGTTGGTAGGATATTTCAGGAAAACTATCATTCAATGGATAATAGGGTTGCGTGTGAAAACTATTGGCTGCAATCATACCTGAGTTTCCAAAATTATCGGTCCAAGGAACATCAGCGGCCGAAAGGCTGCTTGGATTGGTATAGGTTACCTGATAAGGGTTGGATGAGGTTGAAAAATAATAATCGCTTCCGGCCAATAAATACCAAATATCGTCGGGCCATTGGTTTTGGTTCACATCCTTCATTACATAAACCGCTGCCGGTTCCGAGGAATTAGGGCTGGCATTTCCAAAAACGGTAAAGTCAACACCATACGGGTTGTCGGGGTGGTTTTCAATGGTATGGTCGAAACCAACAACCACATAGCCGCCAAATGCGCCTAAACTTAACGTCCCTGAAACGCCTCCAATAAGGCTTTGTGCCGATGATGGGTAACCGAAGGGTGTATTTATGAATTGTCCCGGTGCCGGTTTGTATTCCAACATGTTGGTAACAAACCTGCTTTGCTGACCCAGCAATGGGTTTTGTGAGCCTGAAACGGCAAGCAAGAGAAAGCTAAAAAACAGCCAAAAAAAATGCATCTTAAAAAAATTAGATGCTCGGGGGATTTCACTGAAATCGCGCCTTTGATCCCGAAAGCATGGTAAAACAATTATAGGCAGGTCTTCTGACTTACTCCCCTTTTACCGGCCTTCCCGTCTCGCTTTAGCGGACAGTGGCGAAAGTTGGCAAAGGTTTAAGACCCAAATTGAGCGATTTGTAATGGCAAATCACTCAATCCACTGAGAAAATGTAAGCAATTCACCTGTTTTGTGAATTGCAACAATTTCTAGGTCGGGGTTATGCCTTAGTAGAGCGTTTTTTCCCCCGAAAAGTCGGGGTCAAATCGCTCAACTTAGGCAGGAGCTTACAGCAGCGGGTACTGTTGCCGATTTACACGGCATTCCCTCTTCGTTCCAAAATTTCGGAAACCTTTGGTGCAAAAGTAGCAAAATTGGTGATTGGTTGGTTAGGAAGTTTGTAATTTGTTATTAACAAGTGGAGGTTAGATAACCCGGATTATTCTTGAATAATCCTGACGATAAAGCTATTCCTCAAAATTGGG
>DYQV01000663.1 GCA_020719105.1 Rikenella microfusus | reverse complement strand
TTAAAGGTAGATTCAACCAGCAAATGCAATTTTTTGGTTTATAAAATAATAAAACTCTATCAAAAAATTTCGACGAATTGATGGGGATTGTTGATTGAATCAAAACTAAATGTTAAACTGAAATATCTAAAAAAAAACCCGCTACTGCGGGTTTTTTATACTCTTATTTCTTATAGCCATAAACAGCTAAATCGCCCAATTCTTCCTCAATCCGGAGTAATTGATTATACTTTGCCATCCTATCGGAACGGCTCATAGAACCGGTTTTAATCTGGCCGGCATTGGTTGCAACGGCAATATCGGCGATGGTAGCATCCTCAGTTTCGCCGGAACGGTGCGAAGTTACTGAAGTGTATCCGGCGCGATGAGCCATTTCAATGGCATTCAATGTTTCTGTAAGGGTTCCAATTTGGTTCACTTTAATCAAAATTGAATTCGCACAACCTTCTCTTATTCCTCTTGAAAGATAATCAACATTGGTCACAAACACATCGTCTCCAACTAATTGAATTTTTTTCCCAATTTTATCGGTTAGTAATTTCCAACCAGTCCAATCATTTTCACTCATACCATCCTCAATAGAATCAATTGGGTAGTTTTCTGAAAGTTTAGCCAAATAATCTGCTTGTTGGGCACTGTTCCGTTTAGCACCGTTAGGCCCTTCAAACTTTGAATAGTCGTAAATACCATCTTTAAAGAATTCCGATGCTGCACAATCCAAGGCGATAGTTACATCTTTACCTGGCTTGTAACCTGCCTTTTCAATAGCTGTAAGAATTGATTCCAATGCATCTTCAGTACCCTTCAAAGCAGGAGCAAAACCTCCTTCGTCACCAACAGCCGTACTTAAATTGCGGTCGTGCAACACTTTCTTTAAACTATGGAATACTTCAGCTCCCATGCGAAGCCCTTCACGGAAACTTGGTGCTCCAATAGGCCGGATCATAAATTCCTGGAAGGCAATTGGGGCATCTGAATGTGAACCACCATTGATTATATTCATCATCGGTATTGGCAATGTTACGGCATTAACACCTCCGATATATCGGTATAATGGCAATCCAGCATACTCAGCACCAGCCTTTGCGGCTGCTAACGAAACACCTAAAATGGCATTCGCTCCCAAGTTGCTTTTTGTTTTGGTACCATCCAATTTTAACATTAAATGATCAATACCAACCTGATCGGTAACAGGCCAACCCATTAACTTAGGTGCTATTGTCTCATTAACATTGCTTACCGCTTTTAGTACACCTTTTCCTAAAAAACGGCTTTTATCACCATCTCTAAGTTCCAAGGCCTCGTTTTCACCGGTTGAAGCACCTGATGGAACAGCTGCCCTACCAACAATACCACAATCAAGGGTAACTTCCACCTCTATGGTTGGGTTTCCACGCGAGTCCATAATTTCACGGGCGTGAACATTTGCAATTAATCCCATAACTATTAGTTTT
>DYQV01000662.1 GCA_020719105.1 Rikenella microfusus | reverse complement strand
TTAATACAACAAAAAGTTGCAATATTTGTCCTTTTTGTTGGCAGTTTCATTTTTATAAAAAATAATTACTATGTTAGATTTTATGGTTGGTTTCTTAAAAGAGTTTATCACTATCTTAAGTGAAATGGCTCCCTACTTATTGCTAGGCTTTTTAATTGCGGGAATATTACACGCTTCAGTTTCAGAAAAAACCATTCAAAAATACTTTGGGGGTAACAAATATGCTTCGTCAGTAAATGCCGCAATATTTGGAGTTCCATTGCCTCTTTGTTCTTGTGGAGTAATTCCTACAGGAATGTCACTATACAAAAATGGAGCTTCCAAAGGTTCAACCGTCTCGTTTCTCATATCAACTCCGCAAACTGGAGCCGATTCTATTCTGGTAACCTATTCTTTATTAGGTCTTCCTTTTGCTGTTATCCGCCCTATCGTTGCATTTATTACAGGTGTAATAGGTGGAATAATTACCAGTTCTGTTTCCGAAAAAAGCGATAGCGAACAAAACCAGGTTCAAAATCCAGTTAATTTAAAGCAATTGACTTGGAAACAAAAAATAGTTGATGTTTTTCATTATGGTTTTGTTGAATTTTTACAAGATATTTCAAAATGGTTGATAATTGGTTTGATATTAGCTGCAGCTATTTCTGCATTAATTCCTGATGATTTTTTTGCAGGGCTTGGGTTGTCTCCAATCTTACAGATGTTAATAGTTTTGGTTTTTTCAGTACCATTATATATATGTGCAACAGCATCGGTTCCTTTAGCAGCAGTATTAATTCTGAAAGGAATAAGCCCCGGGGCAGCATTAGTGCTTCTCATGGCTGGACCGGCCACTAATGCAGCCACAATAACCATCATCGGGAAAGTAATGGGAAAAAGAGTATTGTTCTCCTATTTGGGAACAATAGTTATTGGAGCTCTGTTATTTGGCCTTATCATCGATTATTTTTTACCGGTCTCTTGGTTTTTAGTAACTGATACTGGCCATTTGATGCATCATCATGAAGCGATTCCTCAAGTTTTTAAATACGCATCAGCCATAATTCTTTCGGGTCTAATTATATATGGTTTTCTTGAAAAGTATTTGCCAAAGAAAAGGATAATTAACAATAACTTAAATTTTAACACAATGACTTTAAAAACAATTAATGTACAGGGAATGACATGCAATCATTGCAAAGCAAATGTGGAGAATAATTTACAGAAACTCGATTTTATATCCGGTGTGAATATTGATTTAGCCACTGGGAACGTGGAACTCGATGGAAAAAATATTGATTTAGAGAAGGTTAAAGATGTTGTGAATGGATTGGGTTATAAGTATGTTGGATAAGATTGGTTGCTTTGCAGGTTAATGTGAGTTTTTAGCATAAAATGGTAATGCATTTAATTAATAAATATTTTGTTTATTTTCAGTTTGAATCTATTTTTCCTACTAAAATTAGCAGTATTTA
>DYQV01000661.1 GCA_020719105.1 Rikenella microfusus | reverse complement strand
TTAATTACTATTACAGTAGCTATCAACTTTTAATATCACAGCACTTGCTTCAAACTATTAACTTTAAACTATAACTGCCATGCACCAACTAAAAGAATACATTGAAACCAATAAACAACGTTTCCTTAACGAACTGTTTGACTATATCCGCATACCTTCCATTAGTTCTTTGGCCGATAATAAACCTTACATGCATAAAGCCGCTGAGTATGTTAAGCAAGCGTTACTGAATGCAGGAGCCGATCGCGCTGAAATATTTCAAACCCAAGGTAATCCGGTAGTGTATGCTGAAAAAATTATTAATCCCAAACTTCCCACGGTTTTGGTATATGCCCACATGGACGTAATGCCCGTTGACCCCATTGAAAAATGGATATCGAAACCCTTTGAGCCCGAAGTGCGCGATGGCAAAATTTTTGCCCGTGGGGCCGATGATGACAAAGGACAATCGTTTATGCACATTAAGGCATTTGAATTTATGGTAAGCACCAACCAACTTCCTTGCAATGTAAAATTTATGATAGAAGGCGAAGAGGAAGTGGGATCACCCAATTTACCTTTGTTCTGTCAGGATCACAAAGAATTGCTGAAGGCGGATGTAATTCTGGTTTCCGATACAGGAATGATAGCTCAGGATATTCCGTCAATTACCTCCGGATTAAGAGGATTGGCTTATTGGCAAGTGGAAGTTACCGGACCTAACCGTGATTTGCATTCCGGTTTGTTTGGCGGTGCGGTAGCTAATCCAATTATGGTTCTGGCAAAAATGATTGCGCAAATGGTTGATGAAAACGGGCATATTACCATCCCCGGTTTTTACAACGATGTAATTGAAATATCAGCACAGGAAAGAGCTCTGATGGCAAAAGCACCTTTTAACCAAGAGGTGTATAAAAAAGCCATCGATGTACAAGAACTTGCCGGAGAAAAAGGATACACCACCAGTGAACATACAGGAATCCGCCCTTCGTTCGATGTTTGTGGTATTTGGGGTGGTTATACCGGTGAAGGGGCAAAAACGGTATTGCCGTCAAAAGCATTCGCTAAAATATCTACCCGGTTGGTTCCCAACCAAAACCATCAGGTTATATCCAAACTTTTCAAAGAGCATTTTGAATCCATTGCTCCAAAGAGTGTGAAAGTAAAAGTACTTCCGCTACATGGAGGCCAAGGATATGTTTGCCCTACCAGCACCCCCGCTTATTTAGCTGCTGAAAAAGCCTATACTACTACTTTTGGCAAACAACCGGTACCGGTTCGTTCCGGAGGAAGTATTCCCATAATTTCTGATTTTGAACGCATTCTGGGAATTAAAACTGTACTTATGGGTTTTGGTTTGGAGTCGGATGCAATACACGCTCCCAATGAGAACTTTCCGTTATTCAATTTTTACAAAGGAATTGAAACCATTCCCTTGTTTTACAAATATTTTGTGGAACTGAACAAATAAATTTTA
>DYQV01000124.1 GCA_020719105.1 Rikenella microfusus | reverse complement strand
GGGGTTTACTTGCGTGAGCTCACTTTGTTCGGTTCCCGCTTTGCAACCCAATGCCCATCGCACATTCACACCTTTCGCTGTGCTCAGGTATGAATAAAGCGGGCTAAGTTGAGTGATTTGAGCGCAGCGATAAATCGCTTTACTTATTCGCCGCGGCGAACCGACATAGAAATTGTTGCAATTCACAAAACAAGGGAATAGTTTAAAAGTGAATTGCTTACAATTTCTCAGTCGATTGAGTGATTTGCCTTTTCAAATCGCTCAATTTGGGTGAAAGTCATTAGTCAACAATAACCAGTAATCCTTTAAAAGAGTTGATACTTAATTATATTTGGATAGCATTTTTTCTACTAGCATTTGTAATAGCCATCATTAAATTAGTATTGTTTGGCGATACAACTGTTTTTCCGGCTATTATGTCCTCAACTTTTGATATGGCAAAAACCGGATTTGAATTATCCTTGGGTCTTGCCGGAGTAATGACTTTATGGTTGGGTATAATGAAGGTAGGAGAGAAGGGGGGAATGGTGAACATTTTGTCCCGCTGGTTAGGGCCTTTTTTTAGTAAATTGTTTCCTGAAATACCCAAAAATCATCCAGCCACTGGTTCTATAATGATGAATTTAGCATCTAATATGCTGGGACTCGATAATGCAGCTACACCTTTGGGTTTAAAAGCCATGAATCAGCTTCAGGAAATAAATCCCGATAAAACCAGTGCCAGCAATGCCATGATAATGTTTCTGGTTTTAAACACATCAGGCTTGACTATTATACCGGTAAGCATTATGGTTTATCGGGCTCAATTGGGAGCTGCCGATCCTTCCGATATTTTTATTCCCATTTTATTAAGTACTTTTTTTTCCACCCTGGCCGGAATAATTGCGGTATCTTTATATCAACGGATAAACCTACTCAATCGAGTAATCATAGCCTATTTAGGAGGATTTACACTATTTATTTCCGGCATTATTTATTACTTTTCAACGTTACCTAAAGAACAAATTGGTGTAGTTTCATCCACAGCAGGAAATGTTATCCTTTTTACCATAATTGTTTCCTTTATTGCCTTAGCTCTGCGTAAAAAAATAAATGTCTATGAATCTTTTATCGAGGGGGCAAAAGATGGGTTCCAAATAGCTATCAAAATTATACCATATTTGATAGCTATTTTAGTCGCTATTGGAGTTTTTAGAGCATCCGGAGCAATGGATATGGCCATTAAGGGAATTGGTTTTTTAATCAATGCAATGGGTTTTGATACTAGTTTTGTTGATGCATTACCGGTAGCATTTATGAAACCATTGAGCGGATCAGGAGCCAGGGGCTTAATGGTGGATGCTATGACTACCCATGGAGCGGATTCTTTTATTGGTAGGTTATCCTGCACTTTTCAAGGTGCTTCTGATACCACTTTTTATATTATTGCTGTTTATTTTGGTAGCGTGGGAATAAGTAAAACCAGGCACGCAGTAGCATGTGGGTTAATTGCTGATTTAGCTGGTGTGATTGCTGCGATATTTTTCACATATTTATTCTTTGGATTATGATGCCATTGCGAACCATCTGGTGCCCGAATGTTATCTTGCTCGATCCGGTTAATTTACCGAAGTTCCCAGTTAACGAAATAGGAGAAATTTTAAAAAAGTTTTCTAATGGTACCAATTTGCTTTATGTGAAAATCGGTGATTTATCAGATGAAATTGTCAATGCTCAAATCATTCTTAAACAAGAAGAATATTTAATCTATAAAAAAAACAATAAAACTGGTATTACATTATTTGAGCAGGAGTTAGATTTTCGCTTACCCTATTTATATTACATTCATACCCAAGCTCATAACATCCGGCTTGCTTTTATTCATTTTATCGATATTTTGGGGTTTGATTATCCTGTAATAGTTGAGGCGCCAAACCTTGCTAAACATCTTGCACCAGCGGCGATATTTATACCGGATTCGGAGTACCTGATTTCCGATGTCAATACTAATTTATTGAATTTACCGAATACTGAATATTATACAGCCAATCGTTTATCAGGAAAACAAATTACTTATTCTCATCAAAGCGTAGTGATTGTTTAGCATCAATAATAGAATGCAATCGGATTTATGAAAATTTCTTAGGGAGAGTTTTATAATTTTATTGCAATCCGAGCTTTCCAAGGTAGTGCCCTATAAATTACAACAATGTCGTCGTTTGGTATTACCATCTTTATGGTAGGTTGATAATCGACTTTTTTTAATTCAACTAATTGCTTTAAAAAATGGTAACTCCATTTCAATTTCTGATTAAAATACGATCCCTCTTCTTCGTGGTTGGTAATCACCACTAAAATATCCTCATCAACCAAAAAATTTAGAACAACTGACTCATTTACAACCGAATCGGGTACTATTTCGGCCTTTGCTGCTTCAATGGTATCTTTTGGAGCAATCTTTATCACAATGGGTTCTTTTGCAATGGTACTTAGCTGCTGATGCACAGTTAAAGGTTTACTAAATATTTTATAATAAACAGGTACCGAAATATCATTTAATAAAGCACTATAAGAATACCTGATAATTTTTGATGTATAAACAGTAACTCCTTTAATTTGAAGAACGGCCAAACTATCCTTTAAATCAATTACTAAGGTTATGGAATCAGAATTCGACAATTCAATTTGAGCCTCTAAAAATGCTTTTTCTTTTATTAATTCATAGCCTTCGGGGTTTTCATCCCGGTTGATACTACTCAAAACACCCTTTGTATTTGAAATGCTATCCGATTGGTTTATTTCTGCTAATTTAGTTTTTACTGCTTGCCTTGCTAAATAGGCGTTAAACCCAATAAAACCCAATAAAAAAATGGAGAAAAGTAAATAATATTTTATACGAACAATAAATGCTTTCATAACTGCAAGTTAAGCAAATTAAAAAATATAAACTTTTGATCCAATGTCCAGAGTTTTATAAATTGCTTCCAGATCATCATCATTAAGGCGCACGCACCCATGAGTAACGGCAAGACCAAGAAATCGTTTATAGAGAGTTCCATGTAGCATATAACCTTGGCCAAGATATAGGGCATAGTCTCCTAAAACCCCATATTCAAAACGTGAGTTATGGTTTGGCGAAGGTATGGGCAATCCCTCTTCAACAAAAGCCCAATCTGGCTTTTTCCAAACAGGGCCAGTTGTTTTATTTTGTATGCGGAATTCACCTTTTGGAGTCCTGAATATCCATTTTTGCTTTTCACCACCATCTAATAAAATGTAACTACCTGTGGAGCATTTCCCATACCGAATGGCTTTTTGTTTTTTATACAAAACATATTCATTTTTTACGGTACTAATAGTTAAATAGGGTGTTTTAGGAGTTTTATTTATTAGCTTATTTTCAATTTTATTTATTTGTTTTTGCAACTCTTTATTAGTTTTTGCAATGGATGCAGAATCAGCAGGTATTGAATTTGAATCATACGAGCCAACATTTATAGGCATCTCTTGTATTTTGGGGACAAATAAGACAAAAAATGCAACAAAAACAGTAACAACAATGAGTATTTCCAAAGGAATTATAACCCATAGGTATTTATTACTAGACTTACCATTTAAAGTCGAGGCATCCGATGAAACTTCTATTAAATTATTTGAAGCTTCATTATTAGAAAGGTTTTTATTATTATTAGTCATTTAATATTTCTTTGAGCGGTTTAAGCGAACCAACAATGGTAACCGGTGTATTTTCTTCAACAACCTTAAAAAGTGTATCTATATCTTTATTTTGAAGCGCTATGCAACCATTAGTCCAGTCAATGCCTTTCCCCCCATCTCCATGAATCTCAATCAGGTTGCCTATTTTTGACGATAGCTGAAGCGTTCCATTGTCTTTTCCATTTTTAAAACGCGCTTTATCATCCTCATTCGGGTAATTAAGCAACAACGCTTTATAGTATTTTGTTTTTCGTGAATCTTTTTTTGAAACAATAAAATATTGGCCTTCAGGAGTAGCCTGATCGCCAGAATATAATTTGCTCCCAATCCAATTTTTTCCAAGTTCTACATCAAATATATTTTTCAATTCTCCATTGTTATAAACAAAACATGTTCTTGAAAATTTATCAATAACAATAGCATAAGAATTATTTTTTTTTGATTGAATGCGCGCTTGTTCAGCTTGTTTAACCCAACGAGGGTACATGGTAAAATAATCAATTAATAGCTGATTTGCAAATTGATAGGAGTTCTGAATGTTTTTTTCGGCAAATTCTAATTTTCCTTCCAAATCCTTATAATTTCCTCTTTTAATGGTGCTTTCAGCCTCAAACAGCATTAATTGACCTTGACTATTTTGCTTATTAATTTCTGGCGGAACAGGCAGTTTATTAAATAAAGGCTGATTTTTTTTTACTGCTTCTTTCAATTCTAAAATTTGCATATCAACTTTATCTTTCAAATTCCTTTTGTCAACTAAAGATGAATTATATGCTTTGTTTGCAAGAGTTTTTGACTTACTAGCATTCTTTATTACTTCAGAATAGTCGCGATTCAAAATAAATTTCAAATTTTCTATCTTCCACATTCGCATGGCGGATCGATATAAATCTTCTGCCTTATGAAAATCGGACTTGGCATAAACCTCAGCATTTACCATTTTTGCTTTTGTAATAGCTTCACGCGCAGTTATTAAGCCGGGTAGAGGGGGATTTTGAATACGTGTAATTACCCAAATGCTTAAAAATACAATAAGTAAGGAACTGGAGCCATAAATTATTATTCTCCATTTTGTTTTTGACATAAATGCAAAAAATAAACTGTAAAAAACCCCAGGCTTTTCAACCCAGGGTTATAAATATTTTAATCGTTGCTGTTGCAGCTAATTATTTCTTTTTACCTTTTGTATATTTAGCAGTAACTTCTTTTAATTCAGTGTTGATTTCAGTAGCTTTTGCGTTAGCAGCTTTAGCTTTGTCAACAGCACCTAAAAGGTTTCCGCTAGCTTGTAGGTTTGATGCTTCAGTTAAAGAAGCTTCAATTACAGCAATTTCGCTTTTCATTTGCTCTAAAGCAGCTTTACCTTCTTTACCTTTAGGAGCTTTTTTCATCAACTCATTGTTTTCAGCGATCAAAGCTTTTGTTGTATCAATAGCTGCTTGAATTTCAGCATTTAATTCAACTTTTCTAGCTTCTGAAGCATCTTTTACAGTTACTGATAAAGCTGAAACAGCAATTAATTGATTTTTAGCAACAGTAAATTTTTTGAATAATTTTGACTTTTGCAATTCAATGTTTTCATTAGCAACTTTTAATGAATCTTGCAAAGCAGCAAATGCTTCAGGTACATAAATGTCTGCTTGTGAAGCTCTTGCTGTTTCAACAGCTGCATTGGCAGCATCAAGTTCAGCTTGTGGCAATTTTTCACAACTTGTGGCAAACATTGTAAAGCCTACTAAGGCTAATACTCCAATAAATAATCTACTTTTCATTTTTAAACTTTTTTCTGTTTTTCTTATTGTTTTATTCAATCGTAGTTTATGAACAGCCAATGCTGCTTTATTTACGATATATCATTAGGACGAAAGGTTAATCAGAAGTAACAAGAATTTAAAAAAAAAATCTAAATCCTGACAGCCTTATCGTAAAAATACATTAAAGAACTAAAATTCGTGGTAAAAGTACAAGAATATTTTTAATTTCACAACATAATTTTCAGAATTGGATGTAATGGATAAAAGTTTTTATAAAAATCTTACCGATGCTGAAGTTGTCAATAGGATTGTTGACGACAAGAAATCTGAATTATTTGAAGTGCTTTATAATAGATATGAACTTAAGGTGCTTGATAAATGCTATAGCTTAGTAAAAAATAAACAGTTAGCAAAAGAGTTTACTGAAGATATTTTTACTAAAAGTTTTGAAAAACTTGGTACATTCAATCATTCCGCCAAGTTTTCTTCTTGGCTTTACTCAATTGCTTATAATTACTGCATTGATTATTTACGTATCCGTAAAAAAATGCATTACCCCGACTGGAATAAACAAAATGAAATTCCCGAAATAATTGATGAAACAGAAGAGGATATCACAGACATGAACTATCAGCGATTGCTGGATATTCTTGAACTTATTCATCCTGAAGAAAAGGCATTGCTATTAATGAAATATCAAGACGGACTTCCGTTAAAACAAATTGCGCCAGCCATACGGATTAGTGAAGATGCTGCAAAAATGCGTCTAAAAAGAGCAAGAACCCGGGTAATTTACCTTTATCGTTCCAAATTCGGAAATCTTGATTAATCCTGTTACTCTTTTCCATTTACACGTCAAAATAAAAAAGCTTTATCGAATGAAACGAAATTTTTTTGAAAGCCTTATTGCTGGAAATCAAATAAGCCCGCCTGAAAAGGTTATAAAAAACTTAATGCTGCGCTTTACGGAAGCTATAAATATTGAATGGTACAAAAAAGGCCAATATTTTGAAGCTATCTTTTACAGTCACCAAATTGAACACATTGCGCGTTTTAACCCAGATGGTGAAATAGAAGAATTTAAAGTTAATATCCCGGAAAGCCAAATACCACCATTGATAGTTTCACAAATGCATGCCATTGGTGAAATTATGAGTACTGTTGTAATAAATAGACCTTCAGAGAAACACTATGAGATAATTGTTCGGAATCAGGTACTGCAGCGTTTGGTTGTGCTTGTTGATGAACAAGGAACTATTTTGGAAAGAAATTTTCTTTAGATTGAAACATCTTTTTTCTAGATTTATCCTCTATCTGTTTTTAATCTAGCTTTTTCCAATTTACTTGTTGGGTTCGCATTTATCGATTGGTTTCCTTCTCCTTTATCATCACAATAAATAGAGTATTCGCTTTAAAACATAAGACGTTGTTTTATAGAACGATTGACGAACCACATGGATATTAATAAAATAAAAAAAAGCCACCAATTGGTGACTTACTTTAGTGGGCGATGAGGGATTCG
>DYQV01000123.1 GCA_020719105.1 Rikenella microfusus | reverse complement strand
TGAATTAATAAGACGTAGTAAATAGCTTTTTTTAGTGCATAGTAATCAGTATTAATTCAGAAACCAGTAATAATTTCAATAATGAATAAAACTGCAATAGTATTGGGTGCAACCGGTTTAGTTGGCTCTGAATTGCTCCAGCAATTATTAATTGATGACTCTTTTTCCCAAATACTGGTTTTTACCCGAAGAGCTTTGGAAATTTCCCATCCAAAATTGAAAAACGAGGTTATTGATTTTAATAATCCCGACTCTTGGATTGAAAAAGTAAAGGGTGATGTGCTCTTTTCTGCATTTGGTACCACTATTAAAAAAGCAGGTACCAAAGAAAATCAGTGGAAAATTGATTACACCTATCAATACCAAATGGCTCAAGCGGCACGTAAGAATGGGGTACCTGCTATGGTGTTGGTTTCATCGGCTGGTGCATCGGCTAACTCAAAAATATTTTATAGCCGGATGAAAGGAGAACTTGACCGTGACGTTAAGGCTTTGGCATTTGAACGATTAACCATTATCAAACCATCTATATTGGCAGGACACAGAAACGAGAAAAGAGTGGGAGAGACGTTTGGTTTGCTTATGGGCAAATTATTGGGCAAAATGCCATATTTAAACAAATACCAATCCATTCCTGCTTATACTGTAGCAAAGGCAATGGTACAAGCATCAAAATTGAATCAATCCTATGCTGAATATCAGCTTTTAGAAGTTTTTAATCTAAGTAAAGGAAAATAAAAAGAAGCTGTCTAATAAGAAGATTTAACCACAAAGACCACAAAGAATTCTCAAAGGGCGCCAAGATTAACATGTTGATAATTAATTCTTTGCGTACTTAGTGATCCCGAGTAATCGGGACTGCGACCTTTGTGGTTATTGTTTTTCTTACTTTTTAGACAGCCTCTTTAGTATGGTTAAGGCAATTGTTTTTATATCATTTCCCTAGGATAATAATGGGTATGTAATAATTTATGTGAGAGCTCTCCCAATGGCTTTCCAAGGTAATCATTATAAATCTGGATTATTTCAGGGTTTTCATGTGATTTCCTTATTGGTAAACTGGCATCTTCGGCATAAATAGCGTCCATTCTTTTTTTGCGGATTTCTGGACTTGTGGGTATGGGTTGCCCACCACCACCCAAACATCCTCCGGGACAAGCCATGAATTCTACAAAGTGGTAGGTGCTTTTTCCACTTATAATTTGAGTCATTAATTGGTGTGCATTTCCCAAACCGTGCGCAATGGCACATTTCAATTCCACTCCATTTAAAAAACCCCATTCAGGAAGCGGATCCTGAATTAAAATGGAGGCTTCTTTTATTCCATCAAAACCACGAACAGGCTTAATATCTAAGTTGGTGAAAGGTACATCCCGTCCGGTAACAATTTCATAAGCGGTACGTAACGCTGCTTCCATTACACCGCCAGTGGCTCCAAAAATAACGGCGGCTCCAGTTGATTCACCCATTAGTTTGTCAAATTTTTCTTCCTCAAGATCAGGAAACCTAATACCTGCTTGTTTAATCATAATAGCAAGTTCCCGGGTTGTCAATACATAATCTACATCTTTGTAGCCGCTGTTGCGCATTTCTGGACGGTCTGCTTCGAATTTTTTAGCTGTGCATGGCATGATTGATACTGATACAATTTTGGCAGCATCAATTTTTCTGTTTTGAGCATAATATGTTTTAGCTAAAGTTCCAAACATCTGTTGAGGCGATTTACAGGATGAAAGATTGCCCAACGATGCGGGATGCGAATGTTCAATGAACTTAATCCATCCGGGAGAACAGGAGGTGAATAAGGGTAATTTTACTGTAGGATCTTTATCAACAATAGCTTTTTTTAAGCGAGTGAGCAATTCGGTACCTTCTTCCATAATTGTGAGGTCTGCTGTAAAATCAGTATCCATAACGGCATCAAATCCCAATCGTTTTAATGCGGTCACCATTTTACCGGTTACTCTACCTTTTCCATTGGTTCCAAATTCTTCGCCCAAACCAACTCGAACTGCTGGAGCTGTTTGAACAATCACATGTTTATTTGGGTCTCCTAAGGCATCCCAAACTTCTTCAATATAGTTTTTTTCAACCAAAGCTCCCGTTGGGCAGTGAATAACGCACTGGCCACAATTAGAACAGACCACATCGCGTAACGGTTTTTCAGCAAAAGTTGATATTTTCATGTGGTCGCCTTTATAGGCTACACTTAATGCAGAAAGGTGCTGTATTTCAGAGCAAGTTCTTACACAACGCTGGCAACGTATGCATTTACTGTCGTCTTTGATAATTGAAGGAGAAAGATCGTCGTACTTATATTGTTTAAATGGAACCAGATCGATAAAATCAGAATTGGTAATTTTATATTCTGAAGAGAGTTCCTGTAATTCGCAATTGCCATTTTTGTAGCATTTAGTACAATCGGCATTGTGTTCCGAAAGTAATAGTTCTATAATGTGTTTTCTTGAATTTCTTACCACCAAGCTATTGGTTAGAATTTCCATTCCTTCTTGAACTGGGGAAGCACATGAAGGCACAAGCTTTTTTGTGCCAATTTGTTCAACCACACATACGCGGCAATTTCCGGCAACACATAAGTCTTTATGATAGCATAAGGTTGGGATTTTTATATTGAGTTTTTTCGAAGCTTCAAGCACTGTAGTTTCTTGTTCTACGCTTATTGCTATCCCGTTTATGGTAAGGTTTATCATTTTGGTCATATCACTTTTTTTAAATAAATTGATGCAATTGCAAATTCTTAATAGATCATTTCCTCTCTAAAATTTTCCACAATGGATTGGAATGAATTGGCTACCGACTGACCTAATCCGCATTTTGCAGTTACTTTCATGGTATCGGTAAGCTTAAGCAGTTTGTCGAGATAAGCGGCTGGTTTTTGCCCACGTTTAACGGCATCAATACCTCTAACTAATTGTTGGCAGCCCACCCGACAGGGGGTGCACTGTCCACATGATTCTTCCTGAAAAAATTCAAGGTAATTGTTCAATACATTATACATGGAACGCGAACTATTAAAAAGCATCATGGAGCCTCCCGTTGGTAATGAAATGCCGGTTAACTTTCCTTGATAACCAATAGCGGTTTCATTAAACCGTTTTCTGGGAACTAAAAATCCGGAAGCTCCACCTACTTGTACGGCTTTACAATCTCCATCGCTAAAATCGTCTACAAAATCCTGTACGGTCATTCCAAGTTCTAATTCATAAATACCCGGATTTGGTGTATCGCCTGAAACGGAAAATAATTTTGAACCCCGGGAATCCTGCACACCTAAATCGCGAAATTTTTCTGCCCCATATTTGAATATAGTAAAGGTATGTGCCAGTGTTTCAACATTGTTTATCACCGTTGGTTTACCCATATAACCACTATCGGTTGGGAATGGAGGTTTGTTGCGGGGTTCGCCCCGTTTCCCTTCCATCGATTCCATCAAAGCACTCTCTTCGCCGCAGATGTAAGCTCCGCTTCCAAGAAAGATATTCACTTTGAAATCAAGGCCTAAATCTTTACAAATAATTCGGAACCGTTTCAATTCTTTTTCAAGTAAGGGTACTAAAAATTTGTATTCACCCCGTAAATAAATAAATCCTTCGGTGGCTCCAGTTACTTTGGCGCAAACGGCCATTCCGGTAAGCACCTTATAAGGAACTTGTGTTAGTATTTCACGGTCTTTGAAAGTGCCGGGTTCACCTTCATCGGCATTACAAATCACATATTTCTTTTTTGACGTTGATTCTGCGGTAAGTTTCCATTTTAAACCGGTTGGAAAACCTGCTCCACCTCGGCCTTTGAGTCCGGAGCTAATCATTTCGTCTATTATGTCTTCGTTAGATGATTTAAAGGTTCGTTGCAGTATTTCAACATAATCATCATCATTTGCAAAGATGAGATCCATTCTTCTTAGCTGTTTTTTTGCCATGGCATAATTTTTTTAAGTTATTCTTCTTGTTACCATTGAATGAAATGGTTATGCTTTCTCTTGAATCCCCTTTTTTTTGTAATCTTCAATAATTTGATGCACCATTTCAGGGGTCAATTCTGTGAAAACATCATCATTGATGAGCATTGCTGGTGCTTTATGGCACCAACCAAGGCAGTTGGTTTCAAGAATTGTAAACTTTTTATCGGGTGTTGTTTCGTTTAGTTTTATTTTTAAACAATCTTCGAGAGCAAGCAATATTTGGTTTTTTCCTTTCATGGAGCATGTAATTGTTTTGCATACCCGTATTACATATTTACCTTTGGGTTTGGTATCAAGAAATGAATAAAAGGTAGCTGTTCCATATACTTCTGATCTGGAGATATCCAGTTCATTTGCTATTTCCATCATTGCATATTCACTTATATAGCGGTTGTTGGTAATTATTCCCTGCAATATGGGAAGCAGGCTCTCACGTCTATTCCCATGTTTATTAACCAACTCTTTAACTAATGTTTGGGTATCTGTCATGAATGCTCCTCCTAATTTTAATTTAAAACTTTAGAACTGTTTGAATTGTTAGAATGTGTCATGGCTAAAATTATTCAAACAAGGAGGCTAATTGTATGATATTTGGCAGGCTGTAATCTGATTTATGGCATTATAGTTAGGGTTGACAGATTTATTGAGAGTAAGATATTGTCGGATATAGCAAAGTTTTTTTTTTGAGGGATTGATAACCAGCTTATTTGGCAGTTACCCATGCTTTTTCATATCTGGATATTCTATCCGGGTATGATACATATTCATCAATTTTTGTTTAAACACTGCTTTTACTTGAAAAATATCTCTAAACGTAATATCGGCTTCTTCAAATTGATTATCAGCTATTTGATTATCAATAATTCGCTCCACCAATTCGCTGATAGTAGTATCATTGTATTCTTTTAAAGTACGCGAAGATGCCTCTACAGCATCGGCCATCATAAGAACAGAAGTTTCTTTAGTAAAGGGAGAGGGACCCGGATAGGAGAATTTTGAAATATCGGGCACTATACCTTCATTTTCATTGGAATATTTAGTGTAAAAATATTTGACTAAACCTGTTCCATGATGGGTAACAATAAAATCGGAAATTACTTTGGGCAATTTGTGTTTACGGGCTAACTCCATCCCATAGTGTACATGCTGAATAATCATTTCAGCACTTTTTTCATAATTCAAACCATCGTGTGCACTTTTACCCACCTGATTTTCGATAAAAAAACCTGGCGCACCGGACTTTCCAATATCATGGTATAACGCTCCAACTCTTGTCAATAAAGAATTAGCCCCAATCTTTCGGGATCCGGCTTCGGCCAAATTTGCTACTTGAATTACATGATGAAAAGTTCCAGGTGCTTTTTCAGCTAAATCGCGTAAAGCCGGATGATTGGTGTCAGATAATTCGATTAATGTCACATCGGAGATAAACCCAAATATTTTTTCAAAAATAAATATCAGGGGGTAACATATCAATAATAATAGGCCATTGGTTAGAAACCAAAGATAATGATAGGGATTAATTTTGAACGGATCGCCTTCTTGCATGATACCTATAGCGGTGTATCCTATAATATATGTAAGAGTTATAAACCCAACAGCAGCAAATAATTGTCCCCTGCGGTGCAATTGTGCTAAACTGAATATAGAAACAGCTCCAACTAAAAACTGAATAAAAACAAATTCAAAACTATTAGGTGCCAAAAAACCAATAATCATGATGGTTACTATGTGAATAAAGAAAGCTAATCTTGAATCATAAAATGTATGTATGATAATAGGTAGCGCAACAAACGGTATCATGTAAATATTGATTTGATTGAATTTTACTACCACACTGGCAGCAATAACCATTATCAATACCATCATTAAAATAAAAAGTGTTTTTTGAAGGCTGCTAAGTATTTCTTTTCTAAAATGATATAAGAAAAGGTAAAGGATGGTAAAAGCCAAAAAGACTACAATTATTTGACCTATGTGCAACCATTTTAAATAAATACTTGAACCTAAATTTATTTGATATTCTTTTTTAAATGATTCCAATACCAAGAATTTTTCATCGTGCACCAAGTCTCCTCTTGAAATTATGAGTTCGCCCGATTGCACCATGCCACGTTTTGTGGACATTGCAGAAACCATTTCATCTCTGACTTTAATGGTTGTATTCTCATCGTATATTAAATTCTGTTTAATAAAGTCGTAGAGTTTTAAGTTTTCAACTAAAGTCTCAATATGGGGAGCTGTTGCGAAATCTTTTTTTAATTTTTTATTAATAAAACCATAGGCTATTTTTTGTGAAAATACTTCTCCAATGTCCCTGTTTTCTGCCAGATTATTTCTGATAATTACAAGGTTGGTTCCTTTGAATTTTTCATTCATTATTTCCGTGAAATCGAATACTCCTTTGTCATAAATAAACCGAATAATGTCAGTTGATAAGTTTAAAATAAAGTTATGCAGGGTATCTGGGAATTGAGTTTTAGGGTAAATCTTATGCGTTGTTTCCAATGCATTTGAATAGCGGCTGTCAAATACCGCTTTGAATTGTTTAATCTCAGTATTTCCAATCTCAGCATCAAAATTGAAATACGGTTTAAAGTACTTTTGCAAACTATCATAACTTGCTTTTAATTCCGACTCCGATTTATAAATGGCAAAATCAAATGGGGCTATTAAATCATTGTGCTGCCAAGGTGTCCCCTTCTGATATTCATATTTGAACTTCCCTTGGGTTGGAAAAAATGAAATGGTTAAGGCAGAAGCCAATATAAACAGGATAATGATAAAAATGCTTTGTCGCGTTGGAGATGACCGTTCGTAGTAATTGCTCATGATTTTTAAAATTAAAATTATGATTGCACTAAAGTAACCCGATTAATTTTAAATTCAATAACAAACTCATGTAAAATTGGTTATCGTTTTATACCTTTGATAATATATGTGTAATAAACCCGCTTTATTCATACCTGAGCACAGCGAAAGGTGTGAATGTGCGATGGG
>DYQV01000660.1 GCA_020719105.1 Rikenella microfusus | reverse complement strand
TTGCAGGACAGACCAGACGAAATACTAAATTTGTACCGCAAAGCACAGGAAGGATTTGATTCTGTGTTTGCGCAAAGAGCTGACAGAGCCGATGGGTTTTTGAAAAATTTTTTCTCCAAACAGTTTTATAAACTTTTCAGCTATCTTACCGAGACCATACAAGATCCTTCGGTTGCTAATTTTGGAATTTATCGACGTTGTGTAGTGGATGCCATTATTAGTATGAAAGATCAGATTCGTTTTTTCCCTACCATGGTTCAGTGGGTTGGTTTCCGTAAATGTTATCTGCCGGTACAACATTCAGAACGTTTTGAGGGGAAATCAAGCTATAATTTCAAAGGACTATTTCGGCTGGCTTTAAATACCATTTTGGCTTTCTCTGACAAACCACTCCGATTAACTGCTAAAGCAGGGTTTATTATTGCTCTGCTTTCATTTCTGATTAGTATTATATACTTAATTACATATCTTTCAGGGTATATTAAAGTGATTGGATTTACCAGCATGATACTTTCTATGTGGTTTTTGGCAGGCATTATTATGATGATATTTGGAATGGTAGGCATTTATATTGGAAAAGTTTTTGAAAAAGTGAAAGAACGTCCAACTTTTATTGTGGCTGAAAGTAAAAATTTATGATTGAGTATTTAGATTGGGATAGTAATTTTGTAGGCTTAAAGGTTGGGCGTGTTTCTCAACTAAATGCTACTGAAACATTTGAAAAAGAAATTGAGACTGCAATTTCAGAAAAATACAAATTGATATTTTTTTTTGCACCAGCAGATTGTTTTCTCCACGAAGATATTCTTCAAAAATACAATGGCAAGTTGGTGGACAGAAAAGTGTCGTATTCACATGAACTTTCTGATCAAACTATCGAATTAAGACACGAACTAACTAAACTCTACACAAATTCTAAAATATCCGATGAGTTATTACAGCTTGCTTATGAAAGCGGAAAGTATTCACGCTTTAAATTGGATAAGAATTTCGCTCCGGAAGTTTTTACGGATATGTATAAATTATGGATAGAGAACTCCGTGAATGGAAAAATTGCAGACAGAATTTACGTAGTGGAACAGAATAATAAAATAACTGCCATGGTAACCCTAAAAGTGGATTCAGATACCCTGTATATTGGTTTAATTGCCACGTCGAGTGAGTCACATGGCAAGGGATATGGCAAACAACTAATAAATCGAATAAAGCAAACTGCCTTTGAACTAAGATTAAAAGACATTGAAGTTCTCACGCAGTATGATAATAAACAAGCCTGTCGGTTTTACGAAACTTGTGGATTTAAAGTAAAGTCGATAACTAATATTTATCATTTATGGCTGTAGAAAGTAGCAAAATTCTTTATTTGTTTTAATGCTCAGAACTTATCACTTATCACTAAAAAATATGATTCCATTCAACAAACCCTACCTCACAGGTAAAGAAACAATTATATAGAAATGCATTC
>DYQV01000659.1 GCA_020719105.1 Rikenella microfusus | reverse complement strand
CCATACCTTCCGCTTCTTCCAATTCTATGTAGATAGGTTTCACTGTTCTTTGGGAAATCAAAATTGATGACGACGTTGACTGTGGGGATGTCGATGCCGCGTGTGAAGAGATCAGTGGACACCAGACATCGGCCCCTGCCATTCCTGAAGTTATGGAACACTTTATTCCTAGATTGTTAGTCCATTTTGGCATGTGTGTAGTAACACGAGTATTTAAATTAGGTTATTTTTTTTGCGAGAAGCTCTACACGCTATGCTGAACTGCAGAATATTATCGCTTGCTGCAAGTCTAGTTTGGAAAACAGCACGTTTAAACATTAGACCTTTTACTTTTCTTCTAAGTAAACATAGTATTAAGTAACACCTAAGAGTGTGAGTTCTTCCATCATGTTAATTTCTTTAGCTTGTGAAAGGTATTAATCTTTGAAGGATTTGAGTGTGATTGGGAAGGTGGCCGAAAAGAGCATGATTTGTCTATCGGCTTTGAAGAACTGCATAATGTTTTCAATAATTGGCTTGAAATCAACCGAGAGTAGTTTATCTGCTTCGTCAAGCACGAGTATTTCAGTTTATGAGAAGTCCGCCACTTTTTTATTAAGGAGATCGAGTATCCTTCCAGGCGTACCCACGAGTATATGGACGACTTATTCCAATCGAAGGACATCGTCTGCGAACCCTGCTCCTCCGGTGGAACTCATCACTTATATCTCGAGATACTTGCCAAGCTCTTTAATTACTGAAACGGTTTGCAAGGCCAACTCTCTTGTAGGGACTAGAATGAGGGCTTGAATGTCCTATACCTGCTTATTTATTTTCTCCAGGATGGGAATTATATAAGCTGCCGTCTTTCCCGTCCCATTTTTGGAACGGGCTATGATATCTTTTCCGGCTAGTGCAAAAGGAATGCATTCTTCCTGGATCGGGGAAGGCTTTTCAAAACCCTTTTCCACGATACCCATCATTATGCTTTCCTTTAGTGAGTAATCCTCAAAATCGTGACCTTTTGTATTGGTCACGTCCTTTGTCTTTGGACGCATGTCTTTTTCTGGCTCTTTGCATTTGCTGCGCCAGTTTGTAGAAGATGATTTGGCGTTCATGTCTGATTTTGTTTTTTATTCCTCCAAATTGTAATCTTTAGCGTCTTTTTCTTATTGTTTTTCTTTTAAGGCGTTGAATTAGTCTTGTAATTTAGTGGCTTAAATTTAGTTCCACTATTCTTTGTTGTTGT
The DNA here is from genome assembly GCA_020719105.1 of Rikenella microfusus. Lineage (GTDB taxonomy): Bacteria > Bacteroidota > Bacteroidia > Bacteroidales > SZUA-534 > GWE2-40-63. The sequence goes on along the minus strand of DYQV01000659.1, from coordinate 242 downwards.
TATCTGTTGACATTTTAAATTGGTTTAGTTAAGGTTATTTGATTGTTGTTTTAGTGATTTTTTGAAATTTTAATTTTGTAAACTATTAATAATAAATTCCTTTCAGCTTTTACGCGACAGAATAAATATTATTTTGCTTAATTTAATTAGAAAAATTATTATTTTTAAAAATTTAATTTTTGATTTTAATGATAATTTAAAAAAATACAAACTTTTTTCATTCTGTATTTGAAGTTTTCAAG
>DYQV01000658.1 GCA_020719105.1 Rikenella microfusus | reverse complement strand
AAAATAAGCAGATGAAGCCCGAAGGAAAGAAGAAAAATCAAAGCAAAAAGGTTCTTATGACGGTAGTTAATCCTAATGCAGCAGGTATCGATTGCGGAAGTAGGTCTCATTTTGTATGTGTATCACAAGACAATGTAATTGAATTTGGTTCCCACACCCAAGGTTTGAATGAAATAAAAGAACATTTAAAATCATATGGGATAAAAACGGTTGCCATAGAATCAACTGGTTTTTATTGGCAACAACTTTTTATTATACTCCAAAGCGCAGGTTTTGAAGTATTTTTGGTAAATGCCCGACATATCAAAAATGTAAAAGGACATAAGACCGACGTTGTAGATAGCAAATGGTTACAGTTGTTACACAGTATTGGATTGTTGGAAAATAGTTTCCAACCAGATGCTTTCACAAAAGAAATTCGTCAATATGCTCGTCATCGCCGCTCGCTAATACAAACAAGCAGCCGCTATGTTAATAAGATGAATAAGAGTTTGACCTTGATGAATATTCAATTGAAAACGGTATTGTCCGATTTATCGGGCGCTTCGGGCTTAAAAGTTATCAAAGCAATTGTTGAAGGCGAGCGTTCGCCGGAAGTACTTGAAAAATTGGTAGGCAAGGGCATTAAAGCGACTCGCCAAGAAATTCTCCTAGCTTTGAAAGGCGACTGGCGAAATGAGCATCTATTCGAACTTGCTCAAAATTATGAGGGCTATCTGTTTGCCCAAAAGCAAATAGAACAAACCGATAAGCAAATTGAAATTTTGTTGAAAGATTGGGAAAGTAAAAATGGAAACAAAGAGCTAAGCCAAGAGTATTCAAAAACAAAGCATCGCTCTAGCCAAAAGAATGACCCGAAAGCCGATATTCGTCCTTTCGCTTTTCAAATGGCAGAGGGTGTTGATTTATCTCAAATCGAAGGCGTTAGCACCAATACTATTTTTACGCTCATGACCGAAACCGGATTTAATTTAACAGAAAAGTTCAAGACAGCCAAGCATTTCGCTTCTTGGTTAGGGCTTGCGCCAAACCGTAAAATTACGGGGGGTAAAACAATTTCTTCTCATACTACAACTGTCCAAAGTCCACTTTCGTATGCTTTACGGCAAGCAGCCAATGCAGCGGGAAACGGCAAAGGAAGGTTAGGTGATTTTTTTAGAAAAATAGCTTTCAAAAACGGAAGAATGGCAGCTATTGTAGCAACAGCACGCAAAATAGCCGTAATTATCTATAAAATGTTGGAAAAAAAAGAAGTATACGCATATAATTATTCCGTAATTGAAACTCTAAGAGCAAAACAATACCAATTAAAAAATATACAAAAGAAGATAAAACAATTGAATATAAAACAAGAAGATTTAGTTTTTTGCTAAATCTTCCTTTCAAAATAGGCTTGCTGCATTAAATTCCTTTTCGTAAGGAAATAGAAAACTCATGTGCAAGCTAAAATGAATGAGTTATATATGAGTT
>DYQV01000657.1 GCA_020719105.1 Rikenella microfusus | reverse complement strand
CACATTCACACCTTTCGCTGTGCTCAGGTATGAATAAAGCGGGTTAATATACTTTCTGTTTTTAATTGCTGACCCAATCAAGGAACTTAATTATTCAAAGTATATTTGCAGTTAATGGAAACCAAACAGACCTTATTGGTAGCTCCACTCGACTGGGGCTTAGGACATGCAACCCGCTGTATTCCTTTAATCAGGCAATTTATACTCGAAAATCATGAGGTTATTTTGGCTGGTCAGGGAGCTTCGTTGGTTTTGCTGCAACAGGAATTTCCAAACTTACATACAATCAATTTAAAAGGCTATAAAGTAAAATATTCGAGTACTGGATTTATATTCTTAAAAGTCTTAGTGCAAATGCCCCTTTGGGGGATCTCAATTATAACCGAACACCTAAAATTGAGGTATTGGGTAAAAAAACTTGGGGTTACCGCGGTAATATCCGACAACCGATATGGATTGTGGCATCCAAAAACGCTCAATGTTTTAATAACTCATCAACTGTTTATTAAATTACCGAATAACCTAAAATGGCTGGAACCCACCTTGCATCGGTTTACAAGAACCCTTATTCATCGGTTTCATGAATGTTGGGTTCCCGATTTTGCAGACTACGAACAAAGTTTAGCCGGCGATTTATCGCATGGCCAAAAGTTGCCTAATAACGTTAAATACATTGGGCCTTTATCACGGTTTTATAGGTATGAGCCTCCAACCAATGGAAATGCTCCAACGACCTATCCATCTGTTTTGGTGCTTATTTCCGGACCCGAACCTTTCCGTACCCTGTTTCAACAACAAATGATTCAGCGCTTTTCCCAATCGGCACAAAAAGTATTGTTGGTTTGTGGTCAACCAATTGAAGTTTCCAATACTTTCCACTTCCCTCCTACCTTTTCTGAATATTTAAAATTAGTTTCCCATTTATCAACTCCTGAACTCTATTTCTATCTGAAAAACGTATCAACGATTATTACCCTGTGCGGTTATTCCACACTCATGGATTTGTATGCCTTGCAACGCACAGCAGAATTAATAGCAACACCGGGGCAAACGGAACAGGAATACTTGGCCCGATGGTGGGGAAAAAGGAAAAACACAGCCGCAACCCAAACCGATAACCAATAAAAAGAAAATAACTTGTAACGGAGCTACGTGGAATATTACCCTGAGATTCCGGGCGAAGCCAAGGGATCAGTTCTGCTAAATAATGAGGTTGTCTAAAAAAAAGATTTTACCGCAAAGAACACAAAGAATACGCAAAGGACTCCAAGATTAATATGTTGATAATTAAAACTTTGCGGTCTTTGCGAAAAACTCAGCGACCTTTGCGGCTATTGTTTTTTTAACTTTTTAGACAGCCTCTTTAAAGTCTTACTGATTGAAAAAGGCCACCCCAAAGGCAGCCTTTTCTATTCGTTGAAATTTTAACCCGGATTATTCATTAATAATCCTGACGATTAAGCTACACCTCAAT
>DYQV01000122.1 GCA_020719105.1 Rikenella microfusus | reverse complement strand
CTGCACACATCCATACCTTTCGCTGTGCTCAGGTATGAATAAAGCGGGTTAATTTACATTTTTACCATATTTCAAAAGAACCTGTTCGTTTGATTTGAACAGTTTTTTAGTAATTTGCGGTATTTAAAAAATTAATGTTCTATCAAAAAAAAGCCGAACAAACCCGATGTCAAATTTTCTGAGAATAATCATTTTCTATTTTACACTTTTGCAAATACCCTTATCAACATTTGCACAGGATGATTCCTTACCGTTAATTATACATAACGAAAAAGCCCCCGATGAAATAAACTATCAGAGGTATTTACAGTTTATTAAAGAGTATAGTTCGAGGGATGCACAAAAAGCCAAAGTGATTGCAGAACAAGCCTGTAAATGGGCTATAAACAACAGCCTGGATTCATATTTAGCCCGGTTTTATTATGAAACCGCACAACTATATTATTACCATCTCAATGAATTTGAACAGGCAATCAACTATTACAATTTGGCCATTCCCATCCAGCGCGAATTGAACGAAAATGAAAACCTTGCCAAAAGTTATACCAACGCAGGGAACTCCTATCACCATATAGCCCAGTTTCAGATAGCTGTCAAATATTATCAGCATGGATTGACCCTTTTTGAGGGATTGACCCATTATTTCGGGCAAAGTTTACTTTTAAATAACCTGGGAACTGTAAACCAGCATTTGGGAAATTACAGCCAAGCGGCCGATTATTATTTTAAGGCCTTGCACCTGGCCGAAGAAAAAAACGATAGCACCAATATTGCCATGTGTTATGCAAATATCGGGACTACCTTTTTTGATAATAACGAGTTTGAACTGAGCAAAAATTATCTGGATAAAGCTACCCAATTGTATGGTTTATTAAACGACAGCACCAATCTGACCAATTGTTATATCAACCTGGGAAATGTTGCCTCACATACATTTCAGTTTGGCGAAGCCTTAATGCATTACAACAAAGCGAAGGAAATTAGTATGCTCCAGCATAATTTATTAAACAAAGCCTTCGTCATTCAAAGTATTGCAGGCGTTTACCTTGTGCAGGGACAGACAAAAAGGGCAATGGATGAATTATCGGAATGTATTGCCCTTTATGAAAAAACCGATAACACCAAAGACCTGATTAACTGTAAAACCAAACTTGCCGAAGCCTATTTGCAAGACCATCAATACGGATATGCCCGGACTATAGCATTAAGCACGTTACAAAAAGCCCGTGAGAATGGAATAACCCGGAAAATAGCCGATAGTTACCTCATTCTATCTAAAATTTATAAAGCAGAACATAATGGGCAAAAAGCCATGGAATTTTTAGAGAAGCATTATGCCGTTAAAGACTCGCTGTTTACGTTAGCTGCCGAAAAGAGCATCCACGAATTGAATATTTTATATGAAACCGAAAAAAAGGAACAACAGATTGTGCAATTATTGCAGGAACAACAGATTGAAAAACTGGAAGCAAACCGTAAGTTGACGAATATAGTGATATTGGCTGTATTCCTGTTATTTGCGGCAGCGGGCGGTTTTATTATTGCCCGGCAAAATAAAATCAGGAGCCGCGAGCGCGAATCGGTTCTTAACCAAAAGCTGTTGCGGGCACAAATGAACCCGCACTTTATTTTCAACTCCTTAAATTCTATCAATTATTTTATTACAGGAAATAAACCTTTGGAAGCAGGGAACTTTTTAACCCGCTTTGCCAAACTGATGCGGAATATTTTGGAAAGCTCAAAATATGAAACCATTAGTCTGGCAAAAGAGATTGAAGCACTTACCGATTACCTGGAATTGGAAAAATTGAGGTTTCAAAATAAATTCAATTTTTTTATCGAATTTTCCGACGACATCGATCCGGAGGATTTTGATATTCCGCCAATGCTTATCCAACCTTTTGTTGAAAATGCCATTATCCATGGACTAAAACAGGTTCCCGAAAATGGAAAAATACACATCCATTTTTATCTTTTGCCCCATGATATTTTAGTGATACAGGTTACCGATAATGGCGTAGGAATAAACAGCACCCTAAAAAAGGAGAGCCATACCTCGTTTGCAATGGATATAACCCGCGAAAGGCTCGAACGCATGAACAAAAAACGGAAAACGGAAATCCGTTTAAAGGTAACCGACCTCAACCACGAAGGTAGCCAGGGCACAAAGGTTGAAATAAGCATCCCACTTTAGTTTTTTAAAAAATAACCAGTTTTTAGTTCCGGCAAAATTGTATCTTTAAAGCCGTAAAGATTAAGAAATGCTGCGCACCCTTATTATTGACGATGAAGCCGATGCACGGTTAAGCACCATTAATCTGGTAAATACCTACTGCTCAAATCTGGAGTTGGTTGCAACAGCTATAAATGTTGCCGACGGTATAGCTAAAATCAGGGAATTAAAACCCGATTTAATCCTGCTCGATATACAAATGCCCGACGGAACCGGTTTTGATTTGCTTAAAGAACTCATGCCCATTGACTTCATGGTAATTTTTGTAACCGCATCGTCGGACCATGCGCTTACTGCTATTAAGTTCAATGCCTTAGATTATTTATTGAAGCCCCTTTCGGCTGAAGACTTTATGATGGCGGTACACAAAGCCCTGTTGAACCAAAAAGAAAAATACCGGAATCTTAAACTAACAAACCTGATTTCAGAAATTAACCAAAAAGAACCTCTACGGTTAGCCTTAGGAACATCGGAGACTGTGCATTTTGTTACTCCATCGCAGATTGTGCGTGTTGAGGCCGATGCCAACTATTCGCATTTTATTTTAAGCGATAATGTACGGGTAATGGTAAGCAAACCCCTGAAAGAATATGCCGAGCTTTTAGAAAACCATGGTTTTTTCAGGGCACACCAATCGCACCTGATTAATTTGGCCTATCTGAAACAATACGATAAAAAAAACGGTGGGTGCATTATGCTTACCAACAAAGACACCGTACCCTTAACCCCACGCCGCAAGGAAAGCCTGTTGCAAGCCTATAAAGAGTTTAAAGGGTAAGCAAACATCCGTAGGTAAAAGTTTACAGCCCATAGTTCTTTTCTCACCTTCCCAACATATAAAAAAGAATGGCTTATCTTGAGGTTTGCATTGCTTTTTTTTGGGGATGTACAAACCAAAACCCTCCTTGCCTTATCCATTCAAATAATCATAAAAAGCGTTTGAATAATCATTTTACCAATATTTAAATAAACAGGTATCTAATTTTGATTGAATTTTAATATTTACCGAAATGAAAAGCAGATGCACACTTTCAGCAGCCAAAGTTCTTTTGGCATTTTTAATCTTGTTTTTAACTACACCCGCATTTGCCCAATATACACTGCAGGACGGCGATGTGGAGGTAACAGGAGGCGTAATTAACAGTTGCTCCTACGACTTCAGTGTCAAGAATATCATTATCCCCCAGGTGCTCGACGGGCAAACAGTTACCGGAATAAACATGTATGTATTTGATGCTTTAGGGCTTACCAGTGTAACTTTCCCAACCACTTTAACCTATATTGGGATTAATACTTTTCAAAGCAACAACTTAACCAGCCTCGATTTTAGTGGCTGTACAGCCTTAACCACCATAGATGACGGGGCTTTTAGTGTCAATCTAAACCTGGCAAGTGTAAATTTTACCAACTGCTCATCGCTTAAAAAAATAGGTGTAAACGCGTTTTATAACGGCGCACTTACCAACCTCGATTTAAGTTACTGTACCAACCTGGAAACATTAGGTCAACAAGCTTTTGCATTAAATGACCTCACACAGGTGAATTTATTGGGATTAACCAAACTTAATACAATAGGGGGAGGGGCTTTTCTTTTAAATAACCTCACCGCTGTTGATTTAAGCCATTGCACCAAATTGCTTTTTATCGATAGATACGCTTTTGGAAACAACAATGCCTCCTTAACCAGTATAGGTTTGCCGGTACCCGATTATGCCGGTGCCCCCTCGTGGGAAGATGAAGCTGGAACTACTTATACAGCTATAACCGGTTTTACATTATCTTATGCTGTACATATTCCTTACACCTTACAAGATGACGATGTAGTAGTGGTTAACGGTATCATTGAAAGCAGCATTAAGGGTATACCCTACAAATATATCACTATCCCGAATACTTTAGACGGGCAAACCATTACCGGAATAAAAGCTAATAGTTATCCTTCTAATGGAGTATTTGCATCCCGGAACCTAAGGGAACTCCATCTGCCAACAACCCTTGAAACTATTGGTGCATCCGCTTTTTACTCTAACAAGATAAAACAGGTTGATTTAAGTGTTTGCACCCAACTCAAATCGATGGGTAAATGGGCTTTTGACGATAACAAGCTAAGCGGCGATATTGATTTGTCGGCCAATACTTATTTGACTTCTATTGGCGATAACGCGTTTTCCAATAACGCTGTTACTGGAATCATCATCCCCGATATCAGTGCCACATATCCGGCTTTTATAGAATGGCGCAATGGGAACAACCAACCGGTGGACATCAGCAGCCCGGTAACCGATTTAAGCCTTTCGTACAATGCCGTTATCCCCTACACATTAACCGACGACGATGTGGTGATGAACTCCCTCGGTTGGATCAATTCCTGTTCTTATAGTTTCGAATTTAAAACCATCATTATCCCCGAAACTTTAGACGGGCGAACCGTTAAAGGTATTAATACTTACGTTTTTAAACAAAAGGGGTTAACAGGGGTAACACTGCCATCAACTATTGAGTATATTGGTAATGGAGCATTTGGTGAAAACAGCCTTACCGAGATTGATTTAACCACATTCCCTTTATTAAAAACTATTGAAGCGACTGCATTCGATTTAAACAGCATTACGGAAATTGATTTAAGCCAGTGCCCCCAGCTTACAACTATATCTAATAACGCATTTTCACGAAATAAAATAACCACCCTTAACCTGGGCAACTTAAGCTTACTCACAAAAATAGGTAATGGTGCCTTTTGGAATAATGACCTTACCGCTGTTGATTTTAGTGCTTGCAGTGCTTTACAAACCATTGACCAATTAGCTTTTGCAGGAAATGATATAGCATCGGTTAATTTTAATAATTGCAGCAACCTGGAGACCATTGGCTTTGTTGCCTTTCAAGGATGCCGTTTAACCACTATTGATTTTTCGCCTTGTATAAACTTAAAAACCATTGGTGAGCGGGCATTTGAATCAAACCAGTTAAATGCCACCGCCGACTTAACCGCTTGCACCCAATTAACCAGCCTGGCTATTGGGGCTTTTCAAAACAACCCCTTGTTACCTGGCGTGGTGTTGCCCACCCCCGTCATAAGCCAAAATATTTTTAACCATTGGGTCGATGGTACCGGAGCAACCCACGAAGGAGGCGAAACCATTACCAATTTTACTACCTCCTATACAGCAAACCTGACCCCCTGGTACATGGCAACTTTTAACATTACCGATGGTTCCAATCCGGTTGCCAATGCCGTTCTTAATTTAGCCGGTTTTGAGGCAGATACTACCGATGCAACAGGCGTACTTCAAGTGGACAGTATTGCAGCCGGAACTTATAACTATTCGGTAACTGCCATGGGCTACCTGGTTAAAAACGACCAGTTGGTAATTGCTGCCTCCAATGTAATAAAGAACGTTACCTTGCAGGATTCATCCACTCTTACCTACACACTTAATATTACCGTAACCGATGGAACCACGCCTATTGAGGGGGCTACAGTCACCCTGTTGGGATTAAACTATACCACCAATTCAATTGGGGTGGCAAGTATCGGGGGTTTAACATCGGGCACTTATGATTATACCATAACTGCCGACGGCTATTTTTCAAAAACAGGATCAGCCACCATTGAATTCGCCAATGCAGAAAAAACCGAGACCCTTACGGTTGACGACATCATTTCAATACCCGATGCCAACTTTAAAACCTACCTGCTTTCGGTAGCCGATGCCAATTCCGATGGTGCAATTTCCCGCAGCGAAGCCATAGCGCATACCGCCAAAATCAATGTCCCCAACCTGGGAATTGAGGACCTTACCGGAATCGAAGCTTTTGTGAATATCACCAAACTGAATTGTTCTGCGAATGTACTAACATCGGTAAATCTGAGTTCAAACAGCTTACTTACCGAATTTGATGCCTACCTGAACCAATTAACATCGTTGGATTTGAGCCTAAACACGCATCTTACCCGTGTGAATATTTACAGCAATAGTTTACACTATTTTAATGTTGCCAACGGTAACAACAGCACAATTGCTTATTTCGCAGCTACCCAAAACCCCGGGCTTACATGTATTACCGTAAGCGATGTGGCGTACGCCACAGCAAACTGGACCAGCATTGACGAAGGTGCAAGTTTTAGCACCGACTGCGGTGTGGCTCCCGAAACCTACCGCGTTACTTTTGTTGTTTCAAATGCCGATGGACTTTTTGAGGGAGCAACGGTAACTTTGGAAGGTTACAGCAACCAGTTAACCAACGAAGACGGTGATGCTGTTTTTGCTGCCGTGCTTACCCAGAACAACATTCCTTACACGGTTTCTGCCACAAATTATGCTACCGAATCGGGAACCCTTTCGGTAGTGGACCAGAATATCACTCAAAATATAACCCTAACCCGAAATGCTTACAGCGTTACTTTTGTAGTTACCGATGGTGCAAACCCCATCGAAGGGGCTACTGTTTCAATAACAGGTTATCCATCAATGGAAACCGGCACCGATGGAACCGTCCTTTTTAACACGGTGGCCATAGCCAACGATATTTCCTATACCGTACAGGCACAAGGTTTCGATGCCTATAGCGGTACACTCGATGTAGTAGATGCCGATGTTACTGAAAATGTGACCCTGGTAGTAACTGTTATTCCCGTGTATTCGGTCACCTTTAATATTACCGATGGATTACATGCTATAGAAGGTGCCACCGTAACTTTTGATGGAACCGATTATATTACAAATGCAAGCGGAACGGTCACCATTTTAAATAACGAGGCCGGAACGTACAGTTATGCCATAGCAGCCACAGGTTTTGAACCCGAAAGCGGCTCAGTTACAGTTACCGATGCCAACGTAACCGAGAATATTTCAATGGTCAGCCTCAAATATAC
>DYQV01000121.1 GCA_020719105.1 Rikenella microfusus | reverse complement strand
CTTCCCAACTTCGGTCTTCCAGCTTCTGACTTCGGTCTTCCTGTTATTAAAATGTTGAACCTTTTATCCATGCCGAACTCAGAGTATTTATTACATTTGTAACAAAATTGTAATATGGGAATCCAACGTATCAAGATATTACTGCAATACGGCTTTTTTTGGCTGTTGTTATTTATAAGCTGCCGCTTCCTATTTTTGATGTACAACTTCCCCAAAACTAGTGAACTTGGACTCTTAGAGATAAGTAAAATTTTTATTTATGGATTGAAACTTGATATATCATTGACCGGATACCTACTTTTTTTTGTATCCATTATTCTGTCGGTTACCTTTTGGATGAAAGGGAAAATACTGGCCAAACTCTTGACTTATTTCACTTTACCCTTGCTTTTTTTCTTTATTTTTATTGCTTGGGTTGACGTGGAACTTTATAAAAACTGGGGCTTCCGCATCGACAGTACCATTATGTTATACCTTAAAACCCCCAAAGAAAGTCTGGCATCAACCAAAGTGTGGTTCACCATTTTATTATTAACCCTCACTTTTGCTACCATCTGGTTGTCGATTAAAGGATATCGACGTTACATTGAGCCGAAATGGGCAAAAGCTGAAAAAGCCAAGTGGTATGCATTTCCGGTATTTATTTTTGTTGCCGCAATCATGATAATCCCAATCCGCGGAGGAGTTGGGATAGCACCCATCAATGTGGGAACCGTGTTTTTCAGTAAAAAACCTTATGCCAACCATGCAGCTATCAATGTTCAGTGGAATTTCCTGAAATCGCTTACTGAAATGAACATAAATAAGGTTCCTCACCTTTTGGAACCTGAAAGAGCCAAAAAGCTGGTGGAACAATTGCTGACAAAAAAGGATACCTTGCAAACACAATTGGTAACTCCATCCAAACAGAATGTCATCATCATAATCCTGGAAAGTTTTACGTCCAATGTAATTGAGCCATTGGGAGGAACTCCGGGAGCTACGCCGGGTTTTACGCAATGGAGCCATAAAGGTGTGTTGTTCAATCACATGTTTGCCACCGGTGACCGTAGCGATAAAGGGATTGTTGCCATTTTAAGTGGTTATCCGGCTCAGCCCACTTCATCCATCATAAAATATACCACAAAAACCGAAAAGTTGCCACATATAAGCAAGGTTTTAAAGTCTCAAGGATATTCCAGTGCTTTTTATTATGGAGGCGAAATTAATTTTGCCAATATGAATTCTTATTTCGTTAGCGGAGGATATGAAGAGCGCATCACGCTTTCCGACTTTCCAAAAAAAGATTTGAACTCAAAATGGGGAGCTCATGATCATATAGTGTTTTCACGATTGTTGAACGATATTGAAAAATCAGACACACCCTTTTTTAAAGTTATGTTTACTTTAAGCAGTCACGATCCGTTTGATGTGCCTCATAAAAGCCAGTTTGATGGATTGGATTGGAGTTCCCGTTATTTGAATTCGATTCATTACACCGATAGATGTTTGAACGATTTTTTGACCAAGGCCCAGTCGACAGAATGGTGGAAAAACACCTGGATCATTTTGGTTGCCGACCATGGAATCATGTATCCGGTAAGTACTTTGAATAACGCCCCTGAAAAGTTTAAAATTCCCATGCTTTGGTTGGGTGGGGCAATTACTGTTTCCGATACGGTAGTATCATCCACACTTTCGCAAACCGATATTCCACTAATGATTACGAACCAATTGGGTTTAGCCGATTCATCGTTTCAGTTTAGTAAAGATGTGCTGTTTGGAGGAAGACCTTTTGCATACTATGCTTACAACAATGGCATTGGTTTTTTTACCGATTCAACCGGTTTTGTGTGGGATAACAGCTTGAATGGTTTTATTGGGGAGAAGCCAGCCACCAAAGAAACGGAGGAAGAAGGCAAAGCTTTTTTTCAGGAGGTTATGAAAGATTTTTCCTCAAAATAATTTTTTGTTTTTAAGACTGTTATTTGAAAGCAGAACGGTAGTCATCTGGTGTATTTATATTTACCAATATACCTGAATTGCCTTGTTCCATTTTAAGCTGCTCGCAGTTGGCCAAAAATAAATTCAAGGGCGTTTTCAAATCACAACCTTTAAGTTGCAAGGCAATTTCTTTGGAGATTAAAATGGGGTGTCCTCCAGAACCTTTATAAAAAGGGGAAACGTATTTATTTGGTTGCAATAGTGGAATCATTTGATTCAATAATTCAACGGTAACAAAGGGATTATCCACATTTTGAATAAATATCGGTTGAACGGCCATTTTATTTAGCCCCAGTTTTATTGAATGAATCCGACCTTTTTCTGGTTCTTTGTTTTCAACAACTATTACGTGATGGTTTTGGCAAAAAGGCATTGAATTAATTTTTTGAGATAGCGATGGATTGATTACCAATACAATTCTTTCAGTTCCAGCCTCAAGGTATTTTTCTGCTATCTGCTCAATAAAGGTAACACCATTACTAAATGTGAGGAGTGCTTTGGGCGTTCCCATTCGCTCCGAAGTACCTGCAGCCAAAATTATTGCTCCACAAGAATTCATAAAATAATAAATCAGGTCAAATTTAGGAATATGTTCTGAAAATTAATGATTATTTGGTAATAAACAACTTAATTATAGAACCATTAAGAATTTTTTTTCTATATTGTGTCACTATAAATGAAACAAATCATGAACGATAAATTTAGTCCGATTTCTATTGATAAGTTGTTAAAAATAATCATTTCCGGAGAAAATTCACAAGACGGATTTTTGGGTATTCCATTATCACAATCAAAGCCACAGGATGCCTATTTAAGCCAAAAAACCCGATTATTTAATCAAACACTTGACTTTCCTTTGGGAGTTGCGGCAGGCCCTCACAGCCAATTAGCTCAAAATATTATCAGTGCCTGGCTATGCGGTGCGCGGTATATTGAACTTAAAACCATTCAAACCCTCGATGAACTGGAAGTTGAAAAACCCTGCATCGACATGCAGGACGAAGGGTACAATTGTGAATGGTCGCAGGAACTTACTATTAAAGAAACATACAGTCAATACTTAGATGCTTGGATTTTGTTGCATGTGTTGAACTATAGAATGGGCAATCCAACGATAGACGGAACTATTTTCAATATGAGCGTGGGATACAACATGGAAGGTATTCTAAAAGAAAATGTGCAGTGGTTTTTAAATAAAATGCATAATTGCAGTGCCGAAAAAGCTGAAAAAATAGCTCTTATAAAACCATTGTTTCCGCAAATCGATGAAATTGAAATCCCAGATACTATTTCAAACAACATCACGCTGAGTACCATGCACGGTTGCCCACCCGATGAAATTGAAAAAATTGCAACTTATTTGATTGAGAAACAGAAACTCCATACCTACGTAAAGCTTAATCCTACGTTACTTGGACCTGTTGAATTGAGAAAGATATTAAATGATACCGGACATTTTGAAACCCAAGTTCCCGACGAAGCTTTTGGTCACGATTTAAAATATGCAGATGCTGTTTCCATGATTGAGCGGTTATTGGTAAAAGCAAAAAATGCCGAAGTAAGTTTTGGACTCAAACTCACCAATACCCTTGAAAGCATCAACCACAAAGGAGTGTTCCAGCAAGCACAGATGATGTACATGAGCGGAAGGGCATTGCATCCCATATCGGTGAATGTGGCCCGGAAGCTGCAGAACGAATTCAATGGTAAATTGGATGTTTCGTTTGCAGGTGGAGCCGATGCATTCAATTTTTCGGAACTAATTGCCTGCGGATTGAATCCTGTGACTGTTTCATCAGATATTTTAAAACCGGGGGGATATCTTCGAATGAATCAATATTTGGAGGAACTCAATTCACAAATGCTGAAATTAGAAGCAAATACCCTCTCAGAATTTACCTTAAAAAAAGCAGGTAACGTTAGCTCACTAAAAGAAGCGCAGCTAATTAATTTGAACCGGTATGCCGATGAAGTGCTTACCGATTCAAGATACCAAAGGACTTACCTAAAAACACCGGATATTAAAGGAAAAAGGAAATTGGGCATTTTCGACTGTGTTGAAGCGCCCTGTCGCGAAAATTGTGCAACGGCACAGGATATTCCTGAATACCTGAATTATACAGCAAGCGGGAACTATGATGCGGCTTATTCTACCATTTTAAAAACCAATCCGCTGCCCGGAATAACCGGCAATATCTGCGACCATTTATGTCAATTGCGCTGTACCCGCATTAATTACGATGATGCATTGCAGATTCGTGAGATAAAGCGGTTTGTAGAGGAAAATCATTCCAATAACATCGTTGAAAAAGCGGGGCCTGATAATGGCAAGAAAGTAGCCATTGTAGGAGCTGGACCTTCCGGGTTAAGTTGTGCCTATTATTTGCGTTTAGCCGGATTTGCTGTGGAACTATTCGAAAAGTCAGACAAAGCAGGCGGTATGGTTGCCCATGCGGTGCCGGCATTCAGGCTTAGTAATGAAAAAATTACCCGCGATGTGGAACGGGTCACCCAATTGGGAGCAAAAATCCATTATCATTCCCCAGTCAATAAAAAGCTGTTCGACCAGTTATATCAGTCGTTTGACTATTTGTATATCGCTTCAGGGGCACCGCTCTCTTCAAAAATAAACATCCCGGGCTCAAATGCCAAAGGAGTATTGGAGCCGTTGGAGTTCTTGTTTAATGCCAAGCTGGGAATAAATCCAATTTCAGGAAAACAAGTTGCTATTATAGGAGGAGGAAATACCGCAATGGATAGTGCCCGGGTTGCTCATAGGCTGGTTGGCGAACAAGGAAAGGTTACCCTCATTTACCGGCGTACCATTAACGAAATGCCCGCCGATTTGGGTGAAATTAAAGCGGTATTGGACGAAAGAATTGAACTACTGGAATTGACCGCTCCGGAAGCTATAATTGAAAAGAATGGAACTGTAATTGGATTGCGTTGCGCTAAAATGGAATTGGTGGCCGATAAAAAGAGTGAACGTCCTATGCCACAAAAAATGGAAGGCAGTGAATTCGAAATGCCATTCGATGTTATAATTCCTGCGGTGGGACAGGAGGTTGTCATTGACTTTTTGGATAAAAGTTTGTTCAAACCAAACAGTGATACTTTTGAAATTAAACTGAAACGGGTTTACACGGGTGGTGATGTCATGCGTGGGGCAGCTACAGCTATTAAAGCCATTGGTGACGGCCGCCGGGTGGCGGAACTTATTGCTGCTGAGTGTCAGTTAACCATACCAACTTGCTATAATGAACCTAAAAAGCATACCTATCCTGAATTGATGGCTCTTAGGGCATATCGAAAATATTCAGTTCCGGCAAAAGAAAGTCCGTTGAGCGATCGCAAATCGTTTAATCCGGTGAGTTTTACATTAACTGCTGATGTTGCCACAAAAGAAGCCAAACGTTGCCTGCAATGTCAGGAACTTTGTAATATTTGTGTAACCGTATGCCCAAACCGGGCAAATTATCATTATACCGTTGAACCAACCGAAATTCAGTTGTATCGGGCGGTTAGAGATGCTGCTGCTGTAACTTTTGAAGCCGATAAAGTATTCAAAGTAACTCAAGCCCATCAGATATTGAACATTGCCGATTTTTGCAACGAATGTGGCAACTGTGCTACATTTTGCCCAACGAGTGGAGCGCCTTACAAAGATAAGCCCAAGTTCTATTTGACTATTAAAAGCTTCAATCAGGCCGAGGAAGGATATTTTCTATCAAAAGTAAGCAACAAGCAAATCCTCATATTTAAAGAACATGGCGGAATACGGACCCTGGAAAAGCAAGATGAACAATGGATTTATGAAACCGATCATGTAAAAGCAATATTTTCCAATTCAGGATTTACATTAAAAGAGGTGGAATTTAAAGTACCTTGTGCCCAGCAGGTTCATTTTGATATGGCCGCCGAAATGCGCATGCTCTATCATTCGGCGGAAGGGCTTTACTAAAAGACATCGAATGACTCTATTTGGATTCCTCGTTACACTCGGAATGACAGGGGACTTTGTTGTGGTGGGGAAGGGAAAAAGGCGGGCGAAGTCCGCCTTTTTCCCTTCCCCCTTAACGAGATGAGACCTGTCATTCCGAATGAAGTGAGGAATCTCAATGGTCATTCCAAGATACAATTCTTTAAAGGGATTTACCTACCGCAAAAACACCAAACAGTTAGTTTGTCATTACTCTTCTTTTGAGTCCGGCGAGTTTGCTATAGCCGTTATTTCAAATTGAAAAAGGGAAGGTAGAGTTATACCTAGCCCCGTGCATATTTTTAAAAGCGTCTTCAAAGTTGGATTGGTCCTACCTTTCTCAAGCCTTCGAATAGATGGTTTTTCAATACCTGTCCTATATGATAATTCTTGTTGGCTAAGTCCATTCTTCTTCCTCAGCTCATGCAATCGCTTACCGATTAGTACCGCAAAATCTTGAAACTGCATATCATCCATCTCGCTAAGTTCGAGTGAAATGAAATTAAAAAAGGGATAATATATTATCCCTTTCTAAAATGTTTAAGTATATTTGATTTTTGAAAAACAAACTATTTAGTCCCTAAGAAAACTCATTCTTTTTTAAGTGGCTTTAATGAAAAAGTCAAGAATATGGCTTGCGAACTATTTCTTGAGCGATAGCGAAAAACCAACGAAAATGGGAGTCCCGAATTCTCGGGTTGACCAGTTTTGGGGCAAGCGTAACGCAGTTATTGGCGTTTTCTTAAAGACACTAAATACATTAGTAGGTATTTGGAGTTTTGTAGAAATAAATCGTCAGACAATCACCAACGCTATGAAAGAACAATTATTACCAAAAGCAGATAATAATTTGGCTAATAATATGTTAAAAGAATTAAAATTGAATGTAAATGTTGCAGTTGGGAAAATATCAAATTACATAAAAACCCAACCGGCGGCTGAATTCGAAAATTTAAAAGTCGTATTATCCGATGCGGGTTTGTTAGGCTATAATTTAAGGTGCAAAATTGAATATATAAGGGAACTTATTGGCAAAAAGGTTGGAAAAATCACCGATAATTTTGAAAGAATATTTGATTTCGTAATCTCCTTTATTTCAAGTATAGGTTTGCTTACAAGGGAAATAGAAGCTTTAAAAGAGTTTATCGATATTTTAAGAAATTTGAAGTTTGATTCACTGGAACAAGTTGAATTTCAACCAATTTA
>DYQV01000120.1 GCA_020719105.1 Rikenella microfusus | reverse complement strand
ACCCATCGCACATTCACACCTTTCGCAATGCTCAGGTATGAATAAAGCGGGATAAGTATTAAAAACTCAATACTTCCTTGAGTTTTTTGTATCCTGCCAAGCTTACGTTAATTTTTTGACCTTGTCCTAAAATGGCCAAATACGATGATTTTCCGTATGGTTCCAGCCGTTTAACCTGATCGATACGGACAATAAACGAACGGTGCACCCTAACAAAATGGTCCGGGTCCAAATGGTTCTCGTAAAACCGCATGGTTTTTTCTTTCAGGTAACGGCTCTTTTCTGTATAAAGCATCACATAATCGTCTTTAGCCTCAATATAAAGAATGTCTTCAACGGCAATCATGTGAATATCGCCTCCTTTTTTTACCACCACTCGGAACAGGTTTTCAGGTTTTTCGTCCAATGCTTCCATTACCTGTTTTATTGGATCAGCCGGTTTATCGGTAATTGTATGTTCTACCTTGGTTCTTGCTTTTTCCAGTGCCTGATTGAATCGTTCTTTTGAAAAAGGTTTGAGCAGGTAATCAACCGCATTCATTTCAAAGGCTTTAATAGCGTATTGGTCATAAGCGGTGGTAAAAATTATTTCAGGATGCTCCTCCAGCAATTCCAACATCTCAAAACCGGTAATTTTGGGCATTTGAACATCAAGAAAAACCAAGTCAGGTTTCAAGTCTTTAATCCCTTTTATACCCGAAAAACCATCGGAAAACTCGCCAACAACTTCCACATCGACATGATGTTGTAAAAAGGCTTTTACAATTTCACGGGCTGGGGCCTCATCTTCAATGATTACTATTCTCATGGCTGATAAATTTACAGATTATTGGTATTTGTAAATGCAGGTTTACTGGGTAAAATCAACTGAACGGTAAAGTAATCCCTTTTTTTCTCAATGGTAAACAAATCGTTCAATTGATAGATAATCTTCAACCGCTCGGTAATATTTCTAATTCCAGTACCTGTGCCTTTCTGGGAAACAGCCTCCGGATCGAAATTGTTTTCCACCGTAATTTTAATGGATTGGTCGGGGAGTTTTTCACATTCAACAACAACCGTTACCGGTTTCATGCTTTCGTAAACACCATGCTTAATGGCGTTTTCAATCAGCGGTTGCAATATTAAAAAAGGAACTTTGTGATGGTAGCAAGGCTCACATATTTTCTTTATAAATACCAGTTTGTCGCCAAACCGTATTTTTTCAACGGCAATATATGCCTCCACATTTTCAATCTCCTGCTTAAAGGGTATTAAATTGGTTGGATCGTGCGCTAAAGAATATCGCAAAAAGCCTGAAAGATTAATAATCATTTCATGAGCCTTTTCGGGATTGGTAATGGTTAAAGAACTGATGGAATTTAAACTATTGAATAAAAAGTGAGGATTAATCTGCGATTTCAGGCTTTTTAACTCCGCTTCATTTATTTTTTCGCGTAACCTTGATTCTTGCAACATGTGTTCCCGAAGACTGCATCCATAAATAAGCAGGTAGTAAACCAAGACGATGGAAAAATAAAAAAAGATTCCTGTATAAATTCTCCATGGAATACTGGCATCCACAAACTGAAGATAATCCGGGTAGTTTTGCAACAATTGATTGCAAATAAAAACTCCCGAACTCACCCAAAATGCCAGAGAAAGCACCATAATACTTAGGTGATTGATTAGCAGCATGGATATGGATTGCTTTTCCGGATCGTTATAAAATACCGGATACCACAGCGCTACTCCCAATAAAGCAAACAAGGTGTTAAATACCAGTCCATCGACGGTAGCACTCCACCAATCGATTTTATAGAGCAAGATTAATGTGGCAAAATGTAGCCCCAAAACCACGGTCCAGAAACCAGCATATATGAATATGTACTGAATCTTTTGTGCTATGGGGTGCTTCATGTAATCGTTATGATTTTAAAACCATCCAAACCGAAAAGACAGGTTTGCTCCAGGGCCACTAAAATCTTTGTTTGAAAGACCATTAACGCTGGTTAAACCTGTAACCACCTGATAATTTCCACCCACTGCAATTCGGAAATAACGGGTAATGTTTATTTCCATTTCTACCGAAGGGGTTATCACAAAAGCATTATCATTCATTGCGTACTCGTGATGATTATAATTCTGCGAAATACCTCCCCAACCTAATTTCAATCCAGCAAAAGGATGAATGGCCGAGTTACCTTTGAAAATATATCCCAACCAAAATCCACCATGCCCAAAATTTACACTGCTGTAATCAATGGTATCGAGGGTTACATTTTGGTTGATGTAATTTCCCATGCCATAACCTCCAACCAAGATCGATTTGTTAATGATAACACCGCCTCCACCTCCGGTTCCGTAAGCAAAATGACCATCAAGTGATGAAAAATTCATTTCAAATACCCCCATCCCACTAAAATTTACCTTTTCATTTCCAAAGATGGTCTGGAATTCGTCGGTGTTTTTTTGGCTAAATGTTACAATGCTTAAAACAATACCCACCATACTCAAACTTAGTTTCTTCATAATATATCGGTTTTTGAATGGTTTCATAAGCCTGAGAGATGGGTTGCTTTGTTTTACCGTTGCCTTCAACTTAAAAACTCTTTATTTCGCCACCGCCAAAAATGGCTGCTCCTTTAATGATAAGTCTTTTTGAGGATGTACCGGCACTTTGCTTATAAACTTTCCGTTTATCGGTAAAACCTCCCATAACCGATGTTACCTGAACCTGCACATCCCACTCGGGTTTCACAATAATGGTGGTTCCACCAAAAATGCAGGCTAATTCAATTACCGCACCTTCTTCGCATAATTCGGCATCCGTAAGGTCCAATTCAATGCCACCAAATATAGCAGTAATATTTCCGCCTTTTAAGTTTTGGCTGGCAATAATGCGTTTGCCTCCACCAAAAATAGCTACTTCATCAATGCGGTCGTCGCCATTCAATGTTTGTGATGAGGTATTAAAAATATGAGGCCTTTTTACGTTCTTGGTTTTAAAAACTATATATACCCCAATTAAAATAAGTACCAAAGGCCAAATAAGCTGCCGGGTTTCAAAAGGGATTTGGATAATATCGGGCAACAAAAAGGCAGTACCCACCAATATTAGTATAATACCAGGGAAACGGGCGTGATTGCGGAATACATTAATTGCCCCAATAAAAATCAACAGCATTTGCCAGCTAATGATAATGTTTCTCCAATAATCAGGGATAAGGTTCATCCTATCGAATAAAAAAACCAATCCCAACCCAATAAGGAAAATTCCAATAAAAGGAACCCCATCGGGTTTAGAACAACACGGTTTGTTCGAGAATTTTTCGTTGTTTGAGAAGTCCATACTTATAATTTTTAATCTTTTTTAATTTCCAAATAAATTGCGAACCAAAAGTAGGGTATGCATCTATTTTCAGCAAAATGGAATCGGTAAAGACACCCTTTTTTTCGGTAAAGGGTATAAAATTCGATTTTGTTTCCTCCATTTAAAATAAAGTATTATATTTGCACCCTGTTTGTGGAAAGATTTGAACGGATTGCAACCACGGAAAAAAATGCTAAAATTGTATTGTTTCCTTCGTAACATTCTCAGTCTTTCCCTGTTATATTTTTCAAATCAAATTTTTAATTATGGCATATTTATTTACTTCCGAATCGGTATCTGAAGGTCATCCTGATAAAGTAGCCGATCAAATTTCTGATGCATTATTGGATAATTTTTTAGCCTTTGATGCCAATTCAAAAGTAGCTTGCGAAACGTTGGTTACCACCGGACAGGTAGTTTTGGCGGGTGAAGTCCGTTCCCAAACCTATGTTGATGTACAGGAAGTGGCCCGTAAAGTTATCAACCGGATTGGCTATACCAAAGGGGAATACCGCTTCGAAGGCGATTCCTGTGGTGTGCTTTCAGCCATCCACGAGCAATCGGCTGATATAAACCGGGGAGTGGACCGTGAAGACCACATGAACCAAGGAGCCGGCGACCAAGGAATGATGTTTGGTTACGCATGCCGCGAAACCGATGATTACATGCCCATTGCCCTGGAATTATCGCACCGGTTGTTACTGGAGCTGGCTGTTATCCGTCGCGAAGGAAAAGTAATGACCTACCTTCGCCCTGATGCAAAAAGCCAGGTTACCATTGAATATGGCGAAAACAACTTACCCAAAAGGGTACATACCATTGTAGTTTCAACCCAGCACGATGAGTTTGACAAAGACGAACCCATGTTGGCAAAAATAAAAGAAGACGTTCGCACCATATTGATTCCACGCACCAAAGCAATGCTTTCGGCTAGGGTTCAAAGTCTTTTCGACGACAATTTTATACTGCATGTAAATCCAACCGGAAAGTTTGTTATTGGTGGTCCACACGGTGATACCGGATTAACCGGACGTAAAATAATTGTGGACACTTATGGTGGCAAAGGAGCTCACGGTGGAGGTGCTTTCTCAGGTAAAGACCCATCGAAAGTTGACCGTTCGGCAGCGTATGCCGCCCGCCACATTGCCAAGAACATGGTGGCTGCCGGAGTAGCCGATGAGGTTTTGGTGCAGATTGCCTATGCCATTGGTGTTGCCAAACCGGTAGGGGTTTTTGTGAATACCTATGGCACTTCAAAACTGAATTTAAACGACGGCCAAATAGCCCAAAAAATAGAAACCATATTCGACCTTCGCCCGGCAGCTATTGAAGACCGTTTGAAACTGCGCAATCCCATTTATGAAGAGACTGCTGCTTACGGACACATGGGAAGAACTCCCCGCAAGGTGAAAAAAATGTTTGAATCGCCTTACTCTGGAAGAAAAGAGTTTGAAGTGGAACTTTTTACCTGGGAGAAACTCGACTATGTTGATGTACTTAAAAAAAGCTTGGGTATCTAACCTCAACCATAAAATTTTACAAAGAGGCTGCTCTGTGAGTGGCCTTTTTTGTTTTTCCCTCTCCAACAGAGAATAAATTTCTGATTATTCCATTTTTATGGTAGTTTATCAAAAAATCCCCTTTTTACGCAATCAAATTGTGCCAATAACTGTTTTGAAGTAGTATTTTTGTTGAAAAGGAAACAGAACATGGAGGTAGCCAAATGGTATGCTATTTATACGCGTTCACGCCAAGAAAAAAAAGTGGCTGAATTAATGAAAAAGAATGGGTACACCGTTTATTTACCATTAATTAAAACAATGCGGCAATGGAGCGACCGCAAACAAAAAGTGGAAATTCCATTGATATCGTTGTATGTATTTGTACAGGTTACCGAGCGCGATTATTATAGCATTTTGAATACTCCGGGCGCAGTTAAGTATGTAACGTTTGATGGGAAAGCAGCTCCCATTCCTGAAAATCAGATACTGGCTATGAAAATGGCGGTAGATAACAACCTAAAAATTGAAATTACCAATGAAACCATTGAACCCGGTGAATTAGTTAAAGTAGTTTCGGGACCGATAAAAGGAGCTGAAGGCGAACTTATCCGGGCGGTGCATAAAAGAAATTTTTTAATCCGGTTGCACAACATAGGTTTTTCACTGATATTAGAAGTAAATGCGGGCGATGTAATTAAATTGTAGTTTCTTTACATAACTAAAAACTTGCTCACCCAAATGGGACTGAGGGGGCGAAGCCATGAATTTGAAGCCCGTTAGCAGAGAATAGAGATTAGAAGTTAGAAGACGGAAGTTGGAAGTCAGAAGAAGGAATCTATAAGTTAGAAAAGCCCTGAAAGGGCGTAAGAACAAAGCCCGGGGCGCTGCCCCGGGACAATAGATAATAGGCAAATGCGGTGCAACCAGAAATGTAGAATAGAATGGCAACCTAACATGCACCGCAAAATGGAACAATTAGAAGTTGGAAGCAAGAGAAAAGCAACAAGAAACCAGCAACAAGAAACCAGATACCAGAGATTAGAAATTATAAGATAGAAGTCGAAAGCGAGAAACCAGCAACTTATTACCAATTGTCAACTATCTTTACTCATAAATTACTACCATTATGGCTTTTGAAGCACGCATACTGGAACTTCCCAAAATTTTACACGACCGCAGAGCCCTGATTTTTATTGACGTGTTGACGGTACTATTAACTGAAAAGGATTAAAATAAAACTGTGATTTATAAAGAGTCGGAAATAGTTGAATTAAAAGCATCGTTTAGCGATTGGAAAAAGATTATTGTATCGCTTTCGGCTTTTGCCAACAAACGTGGTGGAACAGTTATTGTGGGTATTGACGATAAGGGTGAACCTTTGCACATGCAGCTTGGGAAGAGTACTATTGAGGATTTTGTGAATAAAATAAAAAGCAATACTGATCCGGTACTGTACCCATCACTAAATATAAAAACTTTTGGATTAGGCGAAATTGTTGAAATCACTATTCCTTCGTCAGATTATAAACCGGTATTCGCATTCGGGCAGGCATGGGAGCGCGTGGGGAAAAGTAATATTAAACTATCGGTTCAGAAAATCAGGGAGCTTGTGTTACGGTTTGAACAAAAACCATTTGATAAGCAACCCTTTAATAATACAAATATACTATATGATGTGGAGTGGGTTAAAAAGCTCCAACAAAAAGGGTTTTCAAAACCTAACCACCCAACTATAGGCGAATATTTATGTCTGTGTACTAAAAATGAATTATATCCACAGGCTATAGTTAAGGCTGCACGGTTTAAAGGGACCCAACCGGTGAACTTTATCGATGCCCGCGAGTTCAATGAGGGATTGCTTTCAATAACCGATCTTTTACTCGATTTTATCAAGAAAAACATCCGTTTAAAATATGTAATTTCAGGAAAAGCAGAACGCGACGAACAATGGGAATACCCCATGGTAGCATTACGCGAAATTATTCTGAATGCACTGGTACATCGCGATTATTTGGATGCCGGAAATATTCAAGTACGTATTTTTGATGATTCGCTCGAAATATGGAGTCCCGGTTTGTTGCCGAAAGAACTGGCCATTGATACGTTATGGAAGAACAATCGGTCAATTCCGAGAAATAAAGAAATCCTTCAGGTTTTTCATCAAGCTGGAGAGATTGAGAACTGGGGAACAGGCTTTTATCGTATTTTGGATGCGTGTAAAGTGAATAAAAACCCTGCTCCTATTTTTGAAGAAAGGGCTGGTGCATTTGTTACCGTATTAAAACCTGTTTTGGAGAAGAATGTGGAGAAAAATGTGGA
>DYQV01000119.1 GCA_020719105.1 Rikenella microfusus | reverse complement strand
TTTAGAGATTCCTTTTAATTGCTAAAATATTAGCACTTTTTTCCTGTGTAAATTGCGGCTATTCCCATTGTTAAGGATTTAAAACTATTCTGAGTAAATCCTGCATTCGCCATTTCGGCTACAAAGAATTGGTTTTGGGGGAAAGCCTTTACCGACTCGGGAAGATAGGTGTATGCTGATTTATCCTTAGATACTATTTTTCCAATAAATGGAAGCAGGTATTTAAAATAAAAACCATAAAACTGTTTAAATGGAAATTTACGGGGCATGGTAAATTCTAATACCACACATATTCCATTTGGCTTAAGCACCCGTAGCATTTCCTGAAGGCCTTGCTGCAAGTTTTCGAAATTACGGACCCCAAAAGCTACGGTAATGGCATCAAAGGTATTGTCGGCATAAGGAATGGCTTCGGCATCGCCCAATTGAAGGAAGATTCTCTGTTCCAACTTTTTATCTTCAATTTTGCGTTTACCCACGGTCAACATACCTTCAGAAATATCTATTCCATCAATTCTATCGGGGTTTGAAGCTAATGCGGCAATGGCTAAATCACCGGTACCGGTGGCCACATCTAAAATTCGTTTGGGATTGTGTGCCGATACTATTTTGATAACCTTCTTACGCCAAATTGTATCAATATTCAATGATAAAAAATGATTCAAAAAATCGTACTTAGGTGCAATGGTATCAAACATACCGGCAACTTGCTCTTTCTTGCCTTTATCGGAATCGGAATAAGGGGTAACTTGTTTTTTCATGATAATAAAATATAGCGCAAATAAAGTAAAAAACATTCAATGGCTGGTAAGGTTTTTTATCTTTACAAAAAAAAACCAATGAGCTTTTTACTGCTATTACTTTATTGTGGGCTGCTTATACTTCTGATAAAAAATATTCCTTTTTATAAATCCGGGAGTTTTAACTGGCAAATTTTATCGGGTGTATTTCTGTCAAAATTTGTTGCAGGAATAATCCTCTACTTAGTATATGCTTATTTTTATGGAGACCGTGAATCGGCCGATGTTTTTAAGTATTTTGATGATGGAAATATACTGTTTTCATCGCTGAATGAAAACCCTATTGATTATTTGCGAATGGTTACCGGAATTGGAGCTGAATCGCCCCATTTAATAAAATATTACGACACTTGCGTATTCTGGATTAAGGATTTTAATTACGGCTTAATTAACGATAACCGGATTGTTATACGATTTAACGCTCTGGTTCGATTGATTTCCTTTGGTAACATCCATATCCATACCCTTTTTATGAGTTTTTTGTCGTTTACCGGATTGTGGGCGTTATTTAAAGTTTTTGAAACCCAATTTAAAAAACAAAAATGGGGATTGTTACTTGTAGTTTTCTTTTTGCCATCGGTTTGGTTCTGGACCTCTGGGTTATTAAAGGAGGGATTGCTTGTATTTGCTTTTGGAATGCTTATTTATTTGATTAATAACTTATTGCAATCAAAATTCGGTATGAAAACCGGTGTCGGAATCTTTATTTGCCTTGCTATCCTATTATTTTCAAAACTTTATTTTCTTATAGCTGCCCTTCCGGGAATTCTGTTTTTATTCGTTGACAAGTATTTTCCCTATAAGCATCGAATTTTATCGTTTTTAGCCGTTCATTCAGTCATAATTATTATGTTATGGTTTTCAAAACCTTTAACCGGATACGATTTTCCTAAAATAATTGCTCAGAAACAAAACGATTTTGTGAATTTCACTAATAGTCTGAATCAAGTAGGTAGTAAAGTTGATATGGAAAAATTAGAACCTACTTTTACTGATATGATTTTAAAAACACCAAAGGCTCTATTCACTGTACTTTTTCGTCCATCAATCATTGAAATACACAATCCAATGGTTGCATTGGCGGCTTTCGAAAATTTACTATTATTACTTTTATTTATTCTAGCTATGGTATTCTTCAGCAATAAACAGGTGCATGAACCCTATTTTTTGTTTGCCTTATCTTTTACACTTATTCTTTTTACACTTATTGGCCTAACAACTCCAATATTAGGAGCATTGGTTCGCTACAAAGCACCGGCATTGCCATTCTTGGGAATACTTTTATTGTATTTAATTGATTTTGCAAAACTTGAAACTACTTTTAAAAAAATTAAAAATGAATAAAATTGCCTTTATAACAGGAGCCACATCGGGCATTGGAAAAGCCACTGCCGAAATATTAGCAAAAAACAAGTTTAATTTAATTATTACCGGTCGCCGCGATGAGCGTTTGGGAACTATTGCCAGCAAACTAATTGACAAATACGGAATTGAATGTTATCCTTTATGTTTTGATATTCGCAGTCAGAAGGAAACTGAAGAAGCATTTTACAGTTTGCCTGATGCTTGGCAACATATTGATGTGTTACTTAACAATGCCGGTCTAGCTGCGGGATTAAGTCCTATTCAACAAGGTGATACAGAAGATTGGGAACAAATGATTGATACTAACATTAAGGGATTGCTCTACATAACCCGGATTATATCGCCATTAATGGCTGAACGGAAAAGCGGACAGATTATCAACATTGGAAGTATTGCCGGCAAAGAAGCTTATGCCAACGGGGCTGTTTATTGTGCTACCAAACACGCTGTGGATGCTATTACCAAAGGAATGCGAATTGATTTGAATCCATTTGGAATTCGTGTAGGTTCTATTTGCCCCGGTGCGGTGGAAACTGAGTTTTCCATTGTCAGATTAAAAGATGCCGAAGCTAATAAAAAAGTTTACACTGGTTTTACTCCTCTAAATGCCGAAGATATAGCAGAAACAGTCTTATTCATGGTAACCCGTCCTGTTCATGTGAACATTGGTGATGTATTGATTTTACCCACCGCTCAAGCAAGTGCAACTGTAATAAACAGGAAGTAAATATGGAGGGTGGAATTTTGGGAAGTCAGGAGTCAGAAGCCGGAAGATTGGAAATTGGGATATGTCAAGGTAGATTACAGGAAAGATGGAAACCTTTGCATAAATAATTTCGAGGGAATTTGAATTTTGAATCAAAAAGTACGTTATTTTTGCGCCGAATTTATAATAAATTCAGTCAACCAATTGTAAATTATTTTATTCATTAATCAATATTTAAAATTATGGGAATTTTCAATTTTGGAGGTGCAAAGCCTGAAATTAAAGATGAAAAAGAGGCTTTTTTGGCGATTATTTATTCAGCAATTGCCGCTGATGGTGTGGTTGAACCCGAAGAAATGAATGCTTTGGTGGTAACATTGGCAAACCGCAAGGTTTTCCGTGGTATCGATTTGAATGATACGTTTAAAAGAATTAACAAAATTCACAAAGAAAGTGGTTCCGTATTAGGAATTCTTGAAGCTGCTGCCCCAAAAGTTACCGATGGTTACAAAGCTACTGTTTTTGCTACCGCTGTTGACTTTTTGTTAAGCGATGGCGAGGTTTCCAGCGTAGAGGAGAAAATGCTGTACGATTTAAAAGCTGTATTAGCTATTTCTGATGCTGAAGCAAAAAACATTGTGGATGTAATTGTGATTAAAAACAAGTAATCAAATAATTCATTTTTTTTAAAAACCGGTTTTTGCAAACCGGTTTTTTTTATTTTTGCTAGACCACAATTATCCTTTTTCCACCCTTATAATCAGCAAGTGTTCCAATAACCCCATTGAAAAGTTCATTTTCATACAGAATTTGCTCAACTTGCTCCGATGAACCTTCTTCAACAGCAATCAATAAACCACCACTGGTTTGTGGGTCGGCTAATATAAAACGCATTTCCTGATCGGGCAGCTCAATTTTATCGCCATAACTGTCCCAGTTTCGAATCGTCCCTCCAGGTATGCATTTTTGGGCAATGTATTCCAGGGCAGGATCAAAAACCGGAACCTTATTGTATTCAATTACTGCCTCTAAATTACTGCCTTCGCATAGTTCCAGCAAATGGCCTAACAATCCAAATCCGGTAACATCGGTCATTGCTTTTACACCGGGAATATTGGCAAATTGCGCTCCAATACTATTGAGAACCATCATTGAATTGGGTCCAATATTTTCATGTTCCGGCCTCAGTTTCCCATCTTTTTGCGCCGTTGCTAGTGCTCCAACACCCAATGGTTTTGAAAGGTAAAGCTTGCAGCCGGCTGTAGCTGTATCATTTCGTTTCAATTTATCAAGTGGAACAATTCCAGTAACTGCTAATCCAAACAAGGGTTCCGGATTATCAATACTATGACCGCCTGCCAATGGAATGCCTGCTTTCAGGCAAACATCGCGCCCCCCTTCAATAACCTGATTGGCCACTTCAACCGAGAGTTTATTTATTGGCCAACCTAAAATTGCGATAGCCATCAACGGAGTTCCGCCCATTGCATAAACATCGCTAATGGCATTGGTGGCAGCTATCTTGCCAAAATTAAATGGATCATCCACAATGGGTAAAAAGAAATCGGTAGTACTTATAATACCCATTCCATTGCCTAGGTCAAAAACGGCGGCATCGTCGCGCGAATCGGTTCCCACAATTAACTTATTGGTAATAAACTGTGGAGTATTACTTTTTAATACGGTAGTTAACGCTTTTGGCGATATTTTGCATCCACACCCTGCACCATGACTATATTGGGTAAGCTTTACAAGGTTTTCCATAAATAATGAAGGATTTAAATCAATTTTTGAAGGAACAAAAATAACTGCTCAACGCAAATAAACTACTAAAAAATGAAAAAGGATTTTCTACTTTTGCCAAAGTTTTTTTGAAAGTATATGGCTTTATTTCCAATCAATAAGCAACAAGTAACGATAAAATTATTATTCTTTTTAAGCTTTGCGGCGGCTGCATCGTGGCTGAGCTACTTTTATGTTTATTTGAAAGAGGTGCCACAATTGAGTAGCCTTGAGATTGGAGTTATTGCAGGTTTTCAACAGTTCAACAATATATTTGTTGTACCGGCTTGGGGCTTGATGGCCGATAAATTTGGCCGAAAAAAAATGCTTCTCATTTCAATGGGTACCTCAGCCCTACTTATTCCAGGATTTCTACTTTTCCATGGCTTTTTAAGCATTACCTTATTCATGATTGCCGTGACTTTGGTTTACAATCCGATGATTTCATTGCTCGATACCATTGCCTTAGATTATGAGGAACAATCGAACGGTGCTGCATCTTATGGCGAAATGCGGCTCTGGGCTTCAATAGGTTGGGCTAGTTCTTCGTTGCTTACCGGATTATTTATTAATGGTTCACAATTGCCATACATATTTCCCCTTGCTTCCACCCTATTCCTGTTGGTTTGGTTGTTGCTCTTTTTTGTTTACAAGCCATTAACAACAAAAACCCATTTAATATCGTTAAAACCGGCTGTTATTGGTGATTTGCTTAAAAGCGAAAAGAAACTATTGCTTTTTTTTCTTTTGGTTTTTGCTTACAGCCTTTTTTCGGCACCCATATATTTAATCATCAATGTTTACTACCACGAACTGGGTGCCAGCAATTCTATTATTGGATTGGCTTTTGCAGTTCAAGCCATGAGTGAACTGCCTTTTTTCTTTTATGGCAAAAGGCTGGTAACCCGATTTGGGGCCAAAAAGGTATTCCTTTTTACCATGATTGCCACTTCGGTACGCATGTTACTGTACGGATTAAACCACAATCCTGAAGTTGCCGTGGCAATCGGTGTCATTCATGGAATAAGCATCGGTTTGTTTTTTGTTTCCATGATAGCTTTTGTACACAGCATTGTTCCGGCCAACATGCGCTCTACCGGACAATCACTCATCTATTCATTTTATGCAGGGGGAGTAGCTTTTGGAAATATACTCACTGGGGTGCTCGACGATTTTATTTCAATCCGGCTTACCATGTTATTATTTTCAGCAGCAGTTTTATTATTGGCTTTATTTGTAGTTTGGATAGGACCAAAAATTAAACTGGGCTAACCTCTGGCTATGGCATCATCAATGAGTTTTGAATAAAATTCAGTAACCGATAAACCATAGGCCTTAGCTTGCTGGGGTATAATACTTTCGGCACTCATACCCGGAACTGTATTTATTTCCATAAAGTAGAATTGCTCGTCTTGTTTCAGATAATCGATACGTACCACTCCATTACAACCCAACAAATCGTATATTTTAGATGAAAGTTCCTGGCATTCCTTGCTTTTTTCGGCAGTTAAACGGGCCGGAGTAATCTCCTCCGACATGCCTTTTGTGTATTTGGCTTCAAAATCGAAGAACTCAGTTTTACTCACAATCTCAGTTACCGGAAAAACCAACGTTTCGCTAGCTGACTTAAAAACCCCACAGGTATATTCGCCTCCTTTGATAAAAGGTTCGATGATTATTTCATTATCTTCTTCAAATGCCTTTTCAATAGCCACAAATAGTTGAGCCGGTTCCTTTACTTTGGTAACTCCGAAACTGGAACCCCCATTGTTGGGTTTAACAAACATAGGGAATCCAAACCGGGAAATAATGGTTTTGGTATCAATCGACTGATTTTTTCGGAACATTAACGCATCTGCGGTAAGTATTCCGTATTCTTTAACAAATAGTTTGGTAGCAAACTTATTAAAAGTTAACGCCGAGGCAAATACATTGCATGTGGTAACAGGAATTTCAAGCATTTCAAAATAAGCCTGTAACCGGCCATCTTCGCCAGGCGTACCATGAATAGCCATAAAAATAGCATCAAAAGTAACCTTACGTCCATTCATAATAAAACTGAAATCGTCTTTATCAATGGAAATATCTTTCCCGGGAATCTTTGCCACCCACTTTTCCCTGTTTATGAGTACGGTAAATGTTTCGTATATTTTCTTGTCAATCACCTGGGCAATCTGCTCAGCGCTCCGTAACGAAATTACTTCTTCTTTTGAATATCCTCCGCAAACAATGGCTATGGTTTTCATGCATCTAATTTAAACAAGTACCTTTTCTATTAGTCGGCAAATTATTGAAAAAAAACGAATGTGGTACACCAACACAATGAAATAATTTTGAATTCATTGCTTAAATAAAAGGGGGCTTTTGCCCCATTTCATTACCAATTGTAAGATTTTAACTCGTTGTCGCGCGATTACGGTGAGGGGTTATTCGCTAACGCTCATGAAGGTTTCACCGTTCGCCGTTCACTTTAAACCCGCCGCTGCGGGTTTTTAAAAGCGAACCATTAGTTCACGGGCACCTTTAAAAATAAAAATGGAG
>DYQV01000656.1 GCA_020719105.1 Rikenella microfusus | reverse complement strand
TTTGTTCTACAATTTTAATTTAGTGGTCGGTTAAATTGTGAAACTATACAAGTACATACTATCTTTGTGTACGTCAAGACCACTGACTCGTTTCATAATGTTACTGCTTTCTCATAATGCAATAAAGTCTCTTTTCATTTTCATTTCGATGTATTGCGTTGTCTTTTTTCCGCTTGTGCATACCGCTTGTTGTGCACTGGCGTTCATTATAGTCCATTTTTTTGTCTTTAAAATTTATTGCATTTTCCTGTCTGCCGTGCGTTGGGACAGACACACTCTTTGACAAGTTTTGGTCGTGCGGTTGGCTTTTTGAGCGACTTGGCAATGTGTGTGGCTGTGAAGCGTGTGCTATATGTTTCATTATTCCAGACATTATGCAACTTTCTGTTTGTAAAGATGTTCCTGAAATTCTATAAACAGTCTGCTTATGTTTGCCACGTCTCCCAAAATTTCTTTTGCATCTTCTAATGATTGATACTTGTTTGTTAGCAAGATTGGTAATTTTTCTTGGTCGAGTTCGTCAACTCCTGTTTCAATGTATTTACTCAATACGAATGAAATAAATTCTTTCTGCTTGTCATTAAGTAAGGCAAATATTGTTGCTTCGGCTGCTTTGGCTCTCGCCTCTCTGGTCATTGCGATATAGTCGCCATTGAAAACGTATTCCAATACATCGTACAGGTCGCTTTTTTCCATATTTACCAACTTTTGTAAAGTCAGTAAGTCGTCTTTTGGAAAACCTGCTGCGTCTAAATTTTCTAATAAAATTCTACGGGTTATCGGACTGCTCCAAAGTTTCCGCAATTCTTCTTCGTCTTTGAAAAGTTTGGGTAATTCACCAAACAGATTATTCAAAAATTCTTCTGCTGAAATGGGTTTGCCATCTGCACTCCAAAACGAAGTGGAAATCATTGATTGTATTTCTCTTTCTTTTCCGTTTCGCAATTTTATTTTTACTTTCTTCTTGCATACACAAGGACTTTGACCACATTTGTAACAAGGTGGTGGCGGTTCACTTATACAAATACAAGGTCTTTGACCACAAATTGGACAGGGTTTTGGTGGCACATATTCGCATTCACACGGATTTTGTCCGCACTTTTTGCAAGGTTCTTCTTCCAAAGGTTCTCCGTCCCATTCGGGGTCTGAAAAGTGTTTGTAAGCATCTACAAAATCGTAAATGGTAAAAAACTTTTTGCCGTCAAATAATCTTGTGCCACGACCAACGATTTGTTTAAACTCAATCATTGAATTGACTGGACGAAGCAAAACAATGTTGCGAATGTTCCTTGCATCAACGCCTGTGGAAAGTTTTTGCGAAGTGGTAAGTATGGTTGGCAATATTTTTTCATTGTCCTGAAATTCTCTTAACAATCTTTCGCCTTCTTCACCGTCATTGGCGGTTACACGAACACAATATGCTTCGACTTCGCTCAGCATCCCTTTTTTTTGTTTCCTGTTTTGGTTTACCAAATCCCGAATTAATGCAGCGTGTGCTTGATTTGCACAAAATA